>CAMOWH010000052.1:0-15473 GCA_946628315.1 uncultured Prevotella sp. | reverse complement strand
TCAACGTTCCACCCTGCCGCACTAAAAAATCCCCAGAAACTGCGAGAATGTCGGGAAAAAACACTATCTTTGCAGTCAGAAACAGATTAAACGTTAGGATTATGGCAACAACGACCGCAAGAAGACAGCAGACCACACATCCCATGAGCTACTACTGGAACGTGGTAAAGGACATGAACGACAGCCAGAAACTGGAACTGATAGCAATACTGGCCGAGAGCATAAAACCTGCTGCTGCCAATGGCAAAATGAAGGCTGAGGATGATACCCTTCCCCGCTACACGCTGAAGGAGATGAACGCCCTGCTTGACGAGGCAGAGGCTAACTTCGCGGCAGGCAAGGGCATACCCGACGAAGAGGCATGGGACGACCTGGACGAGGAACTTGCCCGCCAGAAGCAGGAAGAAATGGCAATGGTAGAAACAGTATGAAAGTGATTTGGGACCCTCAGGCCAAGAAGAACAGAAGCCAGGTTGCCGACTATATCCGTCGGCAGTTCGGAACCAGACGCAAAATACGTTTTCTGCAAGAAGTGCGTGAGATTACCAATAAACTTCGCTCTGCCCCGTACATTGGAAAAATCGATCCGCTCTTTGAAGACCGTGCCAGGACTTATCGCAGCATCATCGTGAATGGTCTGAACAAGATAGTGTATTTCGTTGAGGACGACACCATCTATATCGCTGCTTTCTGGGACACACGAATGAATGACGAGGGACAGGCTGCAACGGTGGAATAGCGTGCCGTGTCTTATCCGAACAGTGCGCGGAGGGCTTCTTCGACCTTGCGGACGGGGACGAGCTCAATCTTGAACTTCTTCCGGTTCAGGCCCGAGAGGTTGTACTTGGGGATGATGATGTGTGAGAATCCAAGTTTCTCGGCCTCAGAGATGCGTTGCTCGATGCGGGCCACGGGGCGTACCTCGCCCGACAGGCCGACCTCGCCGGCCATGCACCAGCCTTCTTCGATGGGCGTATCGACATTGCTGCTCAGCACGGCGGCAATGACGGAGAGGTCCATGGCCATGTCGGTCACTCGCAGACCGCCGGCAATATTCAGGAATACGTCTTTCTGCATCAGCTTGAAGCCCACGCGCTTTTCCAGCACGGCCAGAAGCATATTCAGGCGGCGCTGGTCGAAGCCGGTGGCTGAGCGCTGGGGAGTGCCGTATGCCGCTGACGAGACCAGTGCCTGCGTCTCGACCAGAAAGGGGCGGACACCCTCGATGGCTGACGAGATGGCCACGCCCGAGAGCCCGTCATGGTCTTCCGTCAGCAAGAGTTCTGATGGGTTGGAGACTTGGCGGAGTCCGGTCTGCTGCATTTCGTAGATGCCTAATTCCGACGTGCTTCCGAATCGGTTCTTGATGCTTCGCAGGATGCGGTACATATAGTGCTGGTCGCCCTCGAACTGGATGACGGCATCGACAATGTGTTCCAGGATTTTGGGACCGGCCAGCGAGCCCTCTTTGGTAATATGGCCAATCAGAATGACGGGAACGCCCGAGGTCTTGGCAAAACGTAATAGGGCAGAGGCACATTCGCGTACCTGGGCTATGCTGCCCGCGCTGCTTTCTACATCTTCAGTCGAAATGGTCTGTATCGAGTCGATGATGACCAGTTCGGGCTGTACTTCCTTGATGTGGTCGAAGATGTTTTCCAAGGAGTTCTCGCAGAGAATCAGGAAGTTTTCATTCTCCTTGTGCGGAATACGCTCGGCACGCATCTTCAGCTGGTGGGCGCTCTCCTCACCGCTGACGTAGAGTATGCGCCTGTCTGTCAGCTGGAGCATGGTCTGCAGCGAGAGCGTAGACTTGCCAATGCCTGGCTCGCCGCCCAGCAGCACAATGCTGCCGGGCACCAGTCCGCCGCCAAGTACCCGGTTCAACTCGTCGTCGTGCATGTCGATGCGCGGGTCGTCGTGGGCGGAAATCTCTTTCAGCCGCAGCACCTTGTTCTCTGCAAGCAGCGTGTGGCGCGCATTTTGTCGCAGCTGGTGGCCTGCCGATGCAGCAGCCGATGTGGCTGCAACCTGTTTGCGCGTGTCGGCCACCTTGATTTCCTTGAAGGTGTTCCATTGTCCGCAGGCCGGACACTTGCCTATCCATTTCGCTGATTCCTGTCCGCAGTTCGAGCAGACGTACATTGTCTTGTCTTTTGCCATAATGATTGCAAAAGTACGGAAAATCTTGCAGAACTGCAAATAATTTCGTACTTTTGCACTCGGTTATGAAGAAAACAGTACCTATTATCATATTAGCATGTCTGCTGATGGTTGGCTGCGGACAGTCGTATGAAGAAACGAAACGGCAGACCCGCCAGCAGCGGCGCGAGGCCATGCGCAAGGACTCGGCCGCACTGAAGGTGGCCGTCATGCCTACCTTGGACTGCCTGCCGCTCTATGTGGCAGAGCATTATCAGTTGTTCGATACCCTGCGGGGTGGCGTGAGGCTGAAGTTCTATATGGCCCAGATGGATTGCGACACCGCATTGGAGCGTGGCAGAGTGGAAGGTTCGATTACGGACTTGGTGCGTGCCAAGCGTATGGAGAAACGCGGGCTGAAGCTTCGTTATGCGGCTGCAACGAATAGCAGCTGGCAACTGATAGCAAACCGTAACGCCCGAGTGCGTCAGCTGAAACAGTTGGACGACAAGATGGTGGCCATGACCCGTTTCTCGGCCACTGATTTGCTGACAGACCGTGTGGTCGATTCGGTGAAGCTGGACAAAGACCGCGTGTTCAAGGTGCAGATAAATGATGTCAGTGTGCGGCTGCTGATGTTGCAGAACAACGAGATGGATGCCATGTGGCTGGCTGAACCCCACGCCACGGCAGCCAGAATGCTGAAGAATAATGTCGTGTATGACACCCGAAAGGAGGACATTCTGCTGGGAGTGCTGGCTTTCCGCGAGAAGGAAATGCAGCGTCAGGAGCGTGCCAAGCAACTGGAGTTGTTTGTCAATGCCTACAACCAGGCGTGTGACTCTATCAATAAGTATGGGGTACGCAAGTATCGGGACTTGATAGTGAAACGCTGTCGTGTGAAAAAGAATATGGTTGATTCGCTGCCTGACCGGCTGCGCTTTGACCATGCACGAGGACCGCGCGAGAAGGATGTCAAACTGGCAGAAAAATGGCTCGGTATAAAATAGAAGCGTATGGAAACGACTGCTAAGGCAACGGAACGGCTGTGTCTGGAACTGATGACGGGCAATGTCGGCAGGGCTATTGCAGAGATGGAAACCTATCTGGCTGCATGGCCCCAACAGCAGACCCGGGAACGGCTCACAGCCATCAAGGAGGACTATATGCTGATGTCGGAATACTGGCGTAAAGGGACAGAAGACCCCAAAAGGCCCGAACTGTATATGAAACTGCTGCAGCGAGTCTATGTCTTGTATGCTAATCTGGCCATCTATCACCGTCAGAATGCCTCTTCGTACCTGACAGGTATCTGTCGCTCAGCTCGCCAGCAGAACCGCACATGGTCGGTAAGTGCCATCCGCAGCGAGATGGAGAACTTTGTGAGCGAGGTGGCCATGCTGGAACTGGAACCGGAACATACGCGGGCGGAGAAGGCTGAACAGCTGTACCGCCAGCATCAGCAGGAGATGAACCTGTTGTTCAACTATGTGCTGACGTCGCGGATGTGGACGGAGGGCGTAGGGCGTGAGTTTACGGAATTGCTGCTGTCGCCGACGGTGGACAATGTGGACCAACAGCTGATTCTCTCGGCGGTCATGCTCTCGGCCATGAACCAGTTTGACATGGTGAAGTTCCGTGTGCTGACGGAAGTCTATCGTCATTCGCAGGACGAGTATGTACGCCAGCGGGCTTTGGTGGGCTGGGTGCTTGTGCTGAACGACGACTGGCAGCGCGTCTATCCGGAACAGCGCCAGATAGTAGTTAAAATGTTACAATCCGAGGCGGTTTGTAAAGAACTGACCGAGCTGCAGATACAGTTGATATATGCCCAGAATGCCGAGAGCGACACACAGACCATTCAGAAGGAAATCATGCCTGATCTGCTGAAGAATAACCAGTTCCGGGTGACTCGCAATGGCATAGAAGAGGTGGAGGAAGACTCGCTGGAAGATGTGCTGCATCCCGAAGCGTCCGAACAGCGTATGGAAAAACTGGAGGCCAGTTTCCAACGCATGGTTGACATGCAGAAGCAGGGGGCAGACATCTATTTTGGCGGCTTCTCGCAGATGAAGCGCTATCCGTTCTTCTATGACACGAGCAACTGGCTGGTGCCTTTCTACTTGCAGCATCCGGATATCGCCCAGTTTGTGAAGAGACTGAAGGGAAACCGATTCTTGGAGAGCATCATGCAGCGTGGCCCGTTCTGTAACAGTGATAAATATTCGTTTCTCATCGCCTTCCAGGAAGTCGTAGACCATCTGCCTGCCAGCATGAGGGACCTGATGAATCGTGGGGAGGCTGCCATGGGTGAGTTTGAACAGCCGGAGGAGCAATTGTCTGCTGCTTATATTCGTCGTATATACTTGATGGACTTGTACCGGTTCTTCCGGCTATTCCCCAATCGTTCCTCGTTGAAGAATCCTTTTGAGAAGGAGATGAACCATAATTCCGAAGTAGACTTCTTTAGTAAGCGCCAGTTTATGCATACTCCTCTGGAACCTTATAAGCGGGAGATTGTAGGCGTCTTGATGCGCTATGGCTATGATATAGAAGCAGAATGTCTGCTGGATACCTTTCCACCTGAGATGCGGGACGCACAGTTCTTCCTGTGGGTGAAAGACTATGACAGCGTCCTAAGGCTGGAGCCTGATAATGAGAAAGCATTGGCTGGCCATGCCCGCGAAGCATTCAAAAAGGAAAACTATGAGGTGGCTGCTGATGACTATGAACGCCTATTGCTCTTCCATCCTGGGAAAGTCAGCTATATGCTCAACATGGCTGTCTGTCTGGTTAAACAAGAGGAGTATGAGGACGCGCTGAAGCTGCTCTATCAGTTGAACTATGAACATGCGGACGATGACAATGTGAATCGGGTGCTGGCATGGACGCTGACCTGTGACGGGAGGTTGGAACAGGCCGAGAAAATATATCAGCAACTGATTGCCGCTGAACAGCCCGTGGGGGAGGATTTTATGAATTATGGCTATTGTCTGTGGCTCATGGGCCGAATAGAGGAGGCTGCCCGATGCATCAAGAAAAATCTCGAACTGACAGGTCATAGTTTCGATTTCCCCTTTGATACCTTAGACGAGATGTGGCTCAAGAAGAAAGGCATCAGCGAGATGGAGATGAACATGATGGAGACGCTGGTACTGTCGTTGTCCTAAAGGAACGGCTGTAACAGGTGGGCGAACCAGCCGACAAACTTCTGCCAGCCCGTTCGGAACTCATCCCATGACTCTTCTGTCAGGCGGAACGACTTCTGTTTGTCGCGCCAGAACATATCATCTAACTCTTTGGTGGTTGCCGGATCAATGATGACGGCATTTTCCTCGAAGTCACATTTCAGGCTGCGGGCATCCAGATTCGTACTGCCCACGGTACAATAGCGTCCGTCCACCATCATAATCTTGGAATGGTGGAAACCAGGTTTATACAGCCATATCGTTGCTCCGCGCTTCATCAGCTTGTGAGCCTGATAGAGTGCACAGTCTGGTGTCAGGGGAATATCACTCTTGGCAGACAGCATAATCTCAACTTTGACGCCTCTGCGGATGGCGTGTGTCAAGGCGCGTGTCAATGTCGGAATCAGCGTAAAGTAGGGGTTGATGATATGGATGCTGTCCTGCGCCTGGTTGATGGCATTGATGTAGAAGGTGCGCATAATCTTCGGAGTGACGTATGGCTCACGGTTGATGATGCCTATCATCTTCTTCCCTGCCGTGTAGGTGGTGTCTGGCTTCAGTCCTGTAAAGACGGTCGGCGTACCGCCCCGATAGTATTTGATACCACTGATGTTCTGTCCTGTAGTGCGGTTCCAGATGCGCAGAAATATGCCTTGCAGCTGATTGACCGCATCGCCTTCTATACGACAGTGCATATCGCGCCATTCGCCCACCTGCTTCGTACCTTTTATATAATAGTCGGCAACATTCATGCCTCCCGTATAGGCAATCTTTCCGTCGATGACCACTATCTTACGATGGTCACGTCCGAAGATATGGTTAACCCATGGAAAGCGGATAGGGGAGTATTCCACTATCTCAATGCTGTCTGCCCTTAACGCCTTCAGGTGGTGCTTCTTTAAGGGTTGGTTGTTGGAGTCGTTGCCGAAGCCGTCAAACATGGCACGTACCTCAACTCCTTCTCTACGTTTCTCTCTCAGGATATTGAACAACAGTGAGGCTATGGAGTCGTTGCGGAAATTGAAATACTCCAAGTGAATGCTACTCTTGGCTTGGCGAATAGCCTTGAACATATCGTCGAACTTCTGCTGTCCGGACATAAGCAGGGCTACGCTGTTGTCCGCACTGAAACGGATACCGTTCTGGCGTAATGTATGCACTATCAGCGAGTCACTGGTCTGTGCGCTCACTGATAGTGTGATAGTGGAAATGAAGACAAGAAGGAATGTCCGAAACATATTTACTTCTTGTATTTCATACGATACTCAAGTGGTGTCATGCCAAACTTCTCCTTGAAGATGGTGGCAAAGTTCTCTGCTGTCTGGAAACCGATGTTGATGGCCAACTCACTCATGTTGACATTGGTAGTGACCAACAGGGTGCAGGCGTGTTTCAGACGTAGCTCACGAACCACCTCGGCAGGTGTCTTGGTAGTAATGGCACGTACCTTATGATAGAAAGGCACACGTCCCATTCCCATTGCATTGGCCATCTCTTCGAGGCTGATTTGTCCGCGAGTCATATTCTGCAGTACGAATTGCTCAATGTTGCGCATGAGCTGCTGGTCCATTGCATTGCTCATAGAGTAGTCACCAATCGTGTTGCCGCCATAATACTGCTGCATGAGTTCTCCGCCCGTTGTGGCTGGGGCATTTTGAATGGGCTGTGCCATTCCCATTTCCTCATGGGGAGCAACCTCTGGACTTCCCTCTTGTGCTGTGTTCTGTACGGGCCCGTTGTCGTCATAGGTAAACGAAGCAGTCGTCATACTGGCATTGCGTCCCTCCAGACGGCGGGTTTCACCACCTTCAATGGTATCTGTGTCAATGTCAATAGGCCCAAGTCCCATCAGCTTGTTGAAGCGAAGAACAGCCTCTTGTACATTGAACGGTTTAGCCAGATAGTCATCTGCTGCCAACGTGATGTTCTGGTCTGTCATGTCTTGCTGGCTCAGCACACCGTCAGTAAGCAGAACGAACTTGGTCTTGCTTCGGCGAGGATCCTGCTTGAACTGGTTACACAGTTCGCTACCGGTCATGTAATCCATGTCTTGCTTGCACACGACAAGGTCTGCATTCAGCATCTCTATGTCGGGCAGTGCATCCTTGATGTTGTCGTAGGTATGGAAATCGTATACCTCGCGCAAGTGGGCATTGATGAAACGAAGGAATTCATGGTTCGAGTCAATAAAGACCACGCTGAACTTCTTGGCCTGAGCGTCAAACTTCAGCGGACGGATTTCTGCTGTCAGTTCCTTGGTGGCTGTATTCGATATCATGGCAACCTCACCACGGTCGTTCAGTTCCATACGGTCTTTAGCCGTAGACTCTGCTTTCTTTTCGGGATTCTCCAGCGTAGACTGCATCTCCGAGATGCGGGTAATGACTTGCAGCAACTGGAAGTGGAGCGAGTTCAACTGTTCGCGGCCTTCCATCGTTTCTTCCTTCATGGCCAGATTGCCAATAATCGTAGTCATGCGGGCCATGGGCTGACGCAGGTCTTCACTCGTGTTCTTGATTTCCTCGCGCTGACGTTTCAGTTCGTCAATGACGGTGCGCTTGCTCTTCCACACTTTCTTGGCCTTCTTGATGCCATAGCGCCATACGGCCAGTACGATGATGGCAATGATGACATAAATGGTCAGCATCCACCACGAGATAAGCCAGTGACGGTCAACGATAATCTCAATACTACGCTCTTGGTTGCTGACAGCACCATCGGCACTCACGGCTTTGACGTGGAGCGTATAGCTGCCGCTACTCAGGTTTTGGAATCTAACACCATGCAACAAGGCATCACCGTTTCGCCAGTCGTTGTCAAGTCCTTCCATCCAGTACATGAACTGTAAGCGTTCTCCTTGGTTATAGTTACCTGCGGCAAATTTGATAGTGATGTCGTTCTGGCTATTGGCCAGTTCAATCTTGTTACTCTCGTTGAGGGCCTGCGTCAATATGACACGGCCGTCGTATTCGTGTCCTGTCTGAACTTCCTCTTCACCAATAAACAGCTGGGTCAGCATGACGCGTGGCAAAGACTCTTGGTCTTCCTTGCTGGATTGACGTACCCAGTTGACACCATAGAGACCGCCAAAGACTACCACACCGTCGTTACGTGTCATGATAGCTCCCATGTTGAACTCGTTGCTCTGCAGTCCGTCGTAGACGCTGTAGTTGTAGAGTCCGTAATTGAAAGTGCCGTCTTCATGGTTACGTTGTATAACCACACGGCTGATACCATTGCTGGTAGAAACCCAGATGTTATGATTCTTGTCCTCGGCTATGCCGCAGATGGAGTTATTGCAGAGTCCGTCTTTCTCCGTCAGGTGGCTTAGCTCATCGTTCACCATATTTAAGATGTTGACACCCTCACGTGTACCAATCCACAACAAACCACGGGAGTCTTCATATACCTGGGTGATAAAGTTGTTGGTAAATGTAGTGAGGTTGGATGTGTTTCCTGTCAGAACCTGTTTCTCACGGGTGTTAAGATTCAAGATGATAAGGCCCTCAGAGGTTCCAATCAACATGTTGTTGTTGCTGCCATAGAACAAAGACGTAATGTTGTTGGTATTCAACATACCGTTCTCTCGGGTATAAGAGGAGAACGAGTCCATTTTCGGGTTATAAACCTGCAATCCGCCATTGGTGGCAATCCACAGGTTACCCGACTTATCACTGCAGAGTGCGTTGATATGGTCGTCAATGAGTGACTTGACACTGTCACGAACGGATGAGTAGATTCTGCTGTTGCCGTTTTGAATGCGTGTCAAGCCGTTTTGCTTGGAACCGACCCACAAGCTTCCGTCAGAGGTGCTTGCCATGCAGGTAACCTTTGAACTGGCAAGATTACCGTTATAGCCGATGATACCATGTGAACTGGTACCATACCATATCGTGCTGTCGTTGGTTTGTGTTATGGCGGTGATATCTCCTATCAGGTTGCTGGCAAACTTATAGATGTTGCTGCCGTAATAAGCAACACCTGATTTCTCCGTACCTACCCATAACAGGTCTGTGTCGTCAACATAGACACTCTGTATGCTGATATTGTCATCCAGGGTGCGGTTGTCGTTGATGTTACGTGGCTGGACGTTCTCCATTTCGTAGTTGTTGACATTGATGCGAATCAGTCCGTCGCGGTCAGTACCAATCCAGATGTTGCCGCTGCGGTCTCCTGCCATGCCGTTGACGCTATGGTCGACCGAAATGCTGCTCAGTCCCAGATGGTCGCCGATGCTGGTATTCCAGGTGTTGGCATTCTTGTTGTAGACCATCAGCGTTCCTTGGCCATAGAGCCAAATGTTGTCCATCTGGTCTGCAAAGACCTTGAGCGACTTGCTCTTACGCAAGTGCTGCTGAGCTATCAAATCGGTCTGCCATACGGTTTGCTGCTGACGCATAATATCACAGCAGACCAGTTTCCCGTCTTCGTAGACCAGAATGGCTCCGTCGCGGCACTCGCTGATAGAGCAGATGTTTCCTTGTGGAATACCATGTGCATCGTTGGTATAGGCAAACTCAAAACTGGTCTGTTGCTGCATGTTGTAGGCGACAACGCCTTTGTTGGGAATGGAGGCCCAGAAATTCTTGTGGCGGTCAATAAATACTACGTTGGGCTTTCCTTCTACGCCCATGCTGGCATAGACCTGCTTCATGTCGCGTTCAAAACTCTCCGTTTGGGGATGGTAGATACAGAAACCTGCCGATGTCTCTATCCACAGGTTGCCGTCAAGCATCTCTTGGATGCTGATGATGTAACTGTCGGGCAACGAAGAACCGTCCTGCGAGTTGCTCTGGAAGTTTTTGAAGGTGTAGCCGTCAAAGCGGTACAAGCCGGCAGGAGTTCCGAACCACATATAGCCACGCTGGTCTTTCAATATGCAGTTGATTTGGCTGCTGATAAGTCCGTTACGTGCGTCAAGTGTCTTGAACAGGTAAACGCCTGCTGCTGCCATAGGTAGCGCAAGCATGAGAATTAACAGTATCTTTTTCAGTTTGTTCATAGCAACCTTATAGTTTATAGTACACATGCATAACGGTCGACGATGCCTAACAGGTGGTTTTCTTCGTCAACGACGAGTACATTGTGTATTTTATATTCGTTCATTGTCGTTTGTATCTCCGATATTTTAGTGTGCAGACTGACTTTCTTGGGTTGGCGTGTCATGATGTCGCCTACCGTACGGTCGAAGAACTCAGCCTGCCATTTCTCCATGGCGCGGCGAATGTCTCCATCCGTAATCAGTCCGCTGACAAGTCCATTCTTGACGGCTACTCCCAGCCCCAATTTGCCTTTGCTTACCAGGATGATGGCTTCACCCAGATGCATCTCTTCTGACAAGATGGGCAGATTGTCCGTCAGCATCACATCCTGTGCCGTTGTCAGCAGTCGCTTGCCAAGTTCACCTCCAGGGTGGAACTGGGCGAAGTCCTGAGGCTGGAAGTGGCGTTTCTCCATCAGTGCCACTGCCAGCGCATCACCCATGACCAGTGTTGCCGTGGTGCTGCTGGTGGGAGCCAGGTTTAGCGGGCACGCCTCTTTCTCTACGCTTATATTCAGGTGGCAGGTCGAGTACTTGGCCAGCAAGGATTGCGGGTTGCCGCTCATTCCGATAATCGGTATCTCCATGTGCAGCACCATCGGGATGAAGCGTAGCAGTTCATCCGTCTGTCCGCTGTTTGAAATGGCCAGCACCACGTCGCCTTTCGACATCACACCAAGGTCGCCATGATAGACGTCCAGCGGATTGATGAAGAATGACGGAGTGCCTGTTGAGGCCAGTGTCGCAGCAATCTTGGCACCGATGTGCCCGCTTTTGCCGACACCAGTAACGATGACTTTGCCTTTGCAACTCATGATGAGCTCTACGGCCTGGTCAAAGTTTTCATCCACCTTGGGTATCAGGTTCAGCACCGCCTGTGCTTCGTCCTTGATACATTGTATAGCGTATTCTCTTGTTGTCATCTCTCTTAAATATTACTAGTTTAACTAGTTTTGCTAGTTTTTAACTAGTTTCTCTATAAGCCCTTCCAGTTTCTCCAGCTCCAGCATGTTGGCAGCATCGCTCAGTCCCTGGTCTGGGGTGGGGTGTACCTCGAAAAACCAACCTGTAGCACCGAACGCCTTGGCTGCCAGGGCCATCTGTGGCACGAATCTGCGGTCGCCTCCTGTTTTCCCGTCTGCACCACCTGGTCGCTGTACGCTATGTGTGCAGTCCATGATGACGGTGGGTACCAGTTCCAGCATGTCAGGGATGTTTCGGAAGTCAACCACCAAGTTGTTGTATCCCATCATGTTGCCGCGTTCCGTCAGCCATACTTCTGCGGCTCCTGCGTCCTGGGCTTTCTCTACAGGGTATCGCATATCGCGACCGCTGAGGAACTGTGCCTTCTTGATGTTTACGGTCTTCCCTGTGCGAGCGGCTGCAATGAGCAGGTCCGTCTGTCGGCATAGAAAAGCTGGAATCTGCAACACGTCTACCACTTGGCCTGCAGGCTCTGCCTGCCACGCTTCGTGAATGTCTGTGAGCAGTCGCAGCCCATATTTTTCTTTCACGTCGTTCAGCATCTGCAGCCCTCTGTCGATGCCTGGTCCTCTGAAGGACCTGATGGACGTGCGGTTGGCCTTGTCAAATGAGGCCTTGAATATAATGTCTGTGCCCAGTTTCTTGTTGATTTCCACCAACTTGGCTGCTACTATGTCGAGCAGCTCAGCCGATTCAATCACGCACGGGCCAGCAATGAATGTCTGTTTCATATATCTAAGTTAGCCACATATAACCTTGCAAAGGTAGACAATTTCTTTGAAATGTGCAAGAATTAATAAGTATTTTATTTTTATTAAATAAACTATTGCTTGATGTGAACATCTTGTTGCGGGAACGGAATCTCGATGCCATTCTGGTTCAGCGTATCATAGATGCACTTCAGTACGTCGCTTACAACGTAAGATTTTTTCGGTGCGTCTGCCCATACAAACATCTTGAGATTGATGCCAGAGTCGGCCAACTCGCCAACCACGGATTTGGCCTTCTTTGACTTGTCCATCCATTTGTGCTTCATCTGGTTGACGGCATTGTCGGCCAATTGTATGACTTGCTGCAGGTCAGAACCGTAGGCAACTCCGTAGGGGACTACGGCCAGTACATAACCGTGGTTGCGTGTCAAATTTTTATAATTGTTGGTAAATAGCTGCGAGTTCTGGAAAGTGATAATCTCGCCATAGAGCGATTCTATAACGGTGGACGTATAACTGATGCTGGACACTTTGCCCATGGTGCCGTTGACTTCAATCCAGTCACCCACCTTGATGCGGCCAGTCATCAGCGACGCACCATAGAAGATGTTTTCTATGATATTCTTCGAGGCAAAACCGATACCTGTAGAGAGTCCTCCTGTGATGGCCAGCAGCCACGTCAGGCTGATGTGCAGAATGCTTAGTGACATGAGTAGCCATGTACCCCAGATGATAATCTGGATGACATTTTTCGACATGGCAGTACGGCTTTCTGCCGATGCCGGGTCTTTTGCTTGATATTGCAGGTAGAGCAGGCGCAATATGGTCTTGCTCAGATAGTTAAACAAGAACCACAAGCAGATTACCATCGTCGTCTTGATGATGCTGATTTGGAAGTTCTCCTGGTCTATGAAGTGGTAGTTGAAGATACGCCAGCACAAGTCGCTGAGGTTAAACACGTCAGCGGCCCACCAGATGCTCAGCATGACGCTGCCCACTCCCATGGAGGGCAGCACGACTTGGTACATCAGGTCGTAGAACCAGGTGGCGGTAACGGGTTTTTCCTCGTATCTCCGCTTTTTGCCAAACAGTTTCAGATACTGGCTGATACATGTAATGGTCAGGATGCAGGTCAGCTGCATAATCCACCAGATGAGCAACTGGACGGCCATCAGCGTATAGCCCGACCACGAACAGACTACGGAGGCAATGAATACCACCAGTGACGTGTAGGTGTAGAACATGTCGGAACGTGGAATGTTCTGATTGTGTCGCCCGATGACGTTCCACTGCCACAGGGCACACAACAGCAGCACTGGGGGGAACAGCATATTGACCAGCTCGCTGGGTATCAAGATGATACGGAAGGCAATGACGATGAAGCCTACAATGATGAGCGGGGTGTAGATGTGGAAAGCACTCTTGATTTGGTCGCCCTTGACGCGTAGCAGCAGCGAAATCAGGATGACTCCCAGCAGCCATGCGTAGGTGACCAGCAGGTTGGCAGCCATGATGAAGAAATTCTGCTCAACGGTTGCCAGAGTGATGCCCAGTATGATAGCAAAAGTGACCGTAGTAGTGGCCATCGTAATGCAGGCACGCTTCTTCATGAATTCCTCTGTGCGGAAACGCTTTGGAACCACGTAGCGGATGGCTGCAAAGTTGAGCGCAGAGGCTATGATGGCATAGAAGATGACGCTGATGAGCAGTCCGAATATCCAGCGGCTGTCCCATTGTGAGTTGTCCGTGGGCTCATATTTCTTCTTGACGGTTTCTGCCATCTTGTTCCAGTACATCTTGCAGTCTTTCAGAATGGTGAAGTACGATTCCGAGCCGTTCTTGAAAATACTGGTCTGTATGTCGTTATAGCGTTTCTGCGCATAGTCGTTCTGGTGACCCAGACGCCGTTCTGTATTGTCGTATATGTAAATATACTCCTCCAGTGTTTCCCTGCTCTCTTCCAGTGAGTTACGGATACTGGTAGCCAGCGTCAGGCAGACGTTGCGGTCTATGCTGGTCTGTTTGTCCAATACGTTCTGGGGCATGGCACTCAGGCTGGTTATCAGCGAGTCGTAGCGTGCAATCTCAGAGTCGGCCTTGCTCATGTATGTCTTGAAGGGCAGCTGCTGCCGCTGAAACTCCTGATATAGTTCGGTGGCCTCGTGGCAGGCATATGTCAGGTCGAAAACGTATTCCTGCTTCTGCGAGTAGAGCATCAGCGAGTTCTGGTTCGAACGTTTCAGAATGGATATCAGCTGGTTGCGCAGCTGTTCGCTCTGCTTCTGGTTTTTCTGCAGTCGCTCTGACAGTTCACGATGATACTCGGTCAGTTCTGTGCGTAATATCTGCAAGGTCTGGTCCAGATTCTTCTCCTTCAGCACGGCATGTGCACTGACGGTAGTCAGCAGAATCAATAGGAATGTGATGATACGTCTCATTGTCTTTGCTTTTGTGGCGCAAAGGTACAAAATAAATTTCACTTTTATTTCTTATTTCATAATTTTATTTGTACCTTTGCCCGAAAAACGGACCAAATATGAAACTAATAGCAGACAGCGGAAGCACCAAGACCGATTGGACACTCCTCAATACGCCACATCCCCAAAAATGCGATGTTGTTGCCACTTTCCACACTCAGGGAATCACGCCCATTCACCAGCAGCCTGACGTCATACGCCAGATTATAGGGCACGAGCTGATTTCACAGCTGTCCACCTTCCCCCGTGCGTCGCTCATTCAGTCCGGCGTGCTCGAAAGTCCTCTGATGTCAAACATTGAGGTCTACTTCTACGGCAGCGGCTGTACGCCGGCTCACGTGCCCATGATGAAGCAGATGCTGGGTGAAGTGTTCTCGTCGCAGAACATCGAGGTTCACAGCGATCTGACTGCTGCTGCCCGTGCACTCTGCCAGCACGAGCCAGGCATTGCCTGCATTCTTGGCACTGGTGCCAACAGCTGTCTTTACGATGGCCGGCAAATCATTCAGAATACGCCGGCACTGGGCTATATCCTGGGCGATGAGGGCAGCGGTTCTGTACTTGGCCGCCTCTTTATGAATGCCATCTTCAAGAATCCCGCTTTTGCTGATGTCCGCGATGACTATCTGGCTAAGAACAAACTTACTCAGGCCGACATCATCCAGAAGGTCTATCGTGAACCCATGGGTAACCGTTTCCTGGCTACTACATCTTTATATATAGAGGACCATTTGGACAATCCGTTGCTTTGCGGCCTTGTGGTGCAGAACTTCCGTCAGTTCTTCCGCAGCAACATCGTGCCCTATAACCGTCCCGACCTGCCAGTTCATTTCGTAGGCTCTATGGCCCACCACTATCTTCCCCAGCTTGAAGAGGCAGCACAGTTAGAAGGCTTCCATGTAGGTACCGTCATGCAGAGTCCCATGGAAGG
>CAMOWH010000051.1:0-15597 GCA_946628315.1 uncultured Prevotella sp. | reverse complement strand
ATATCGGTGGTGGCCAGCCAGAAAACCTGCTTGACTTCGTGAACATCCTGCAAGAGGAACTGGTTCGTGCCGGTGTCCTACCCGCAGACTTCGATTTCGAGGCACACAAGAAGCTCGTCCCCATGCAGCCAGGTGATGTACCAACCACCTACGCCGATGCCACAGCCCTTGAACGTGACTTTGGGTTCACGCCCAAGATAACGTTGAGGGAGGGATTGAGAGCTTTTGCCCAATGGTATAAGACTTTTTATTGTAAGTGAATCCCTGCATTATAGCCGTCCCTTCACTGGAGGGACTCTAAAGGTACAAGTGCTACTATCGTAGCGATGTCTGAAGTAGGATGTCTGATGTAAGAGATAAAGTGAAAGAGATGCAATGACTCAAGATGAACGATGGCAGAGTAGATATGATGAAGTGAAGGCTTTTATAGAAGCCAATCATCGTAATCCATCTAAGCATAGAATTGAGGAGCATGACCATCTGAATTGGTTGAAGGCTAATAGAAAAGCCTTGAATGCTGGGAAGATGAAGGCAGAGAGGGTGGAGAAGTTTAAGGAACTTCTTGCCATGACGGAACTGTATAGAAGGAAGAATCAATGGGAGTGATGGCTGATGGAAGAGGGCTGAAGGATGATGGAAGATGTATGAGGGCTGATGGCTGAGGGATGATGTCCCAGCAGAAAATGCGCATTTTGTTTAATGAATTAAATAAAAACATCTAAAAATTTGCAAGTTCATTAAATAATTTGTACTTTTGCCCCCAACTTCATACCAGAGACTAGCTGGTAAAAGCAAACGAGATTGATTACAAAAAAGGGCTGACTGTCGGGTCAGCTCATTTCTTTTTCTTGTGGCCGAAGAGGAAGCCGTAGTTCTTGGTGAGCTTGCGTATGAGTAGGAAGGCATCGATGGCTGTGACGCTGTTGCTGATGATGCTGGCTATCCACTCGCCCTTGCTGCTGTCCTTCTGGGGCACAAAGAGGCTGTTCTTCAGCGTGGTGAACTGACGATTGTCCTCGTGTATCTGCGAAAGGATTTCTGCCTTGCGCTGCTGAATTTCCTCCAGCGTGTTGTACTGTTTCTTGGGTTGCTGTATGGGCAGGTCGATGTGCATAGTGAGAAAGGGGGTAAGAGTGGATGGACGGGTTCAGCTCATGATGAGGTTGACAAAGAAGTGGACGAGCGGACGCTCAATCCACGTCTTGCGCTTGTAACATAAGAGCAGGAAGATGAGCAGGTGGAGACACCCGACAATGATGAAGGCAGGGGCGTAGCCGATGTAGAGGGAAAGCCAGAAGGCGAAGGCTAACGAGAAGTAGAAGCCCAAGCACATGATGACTATCAGGAACAAAACGGATATGGCCATAGCTGCCAACAGGCGTACCAGCTTGTCAACAATCTCGAGCTTCAGGTACTCGCCCTGAAGTCCGAGATAGTGCTTGATGACCTCTCCTAACTGGACAATGGTCTCAACGTTCTTGTCGCTACTAAGCATCACCTCTCACTTTTCACTTCTCATTTCTTTAAGCCTCAACTTCAGGAGCAGCTTCTGCAATGTCGTCGACGAGGTCGTTGACTTCCTTGCGGCTGAGCTTGATGTTGTGCTTCTTCATGAAGTCGTCTACAGCATCAGTAATCTTCACACGGGTGTCCTCGCCCTTCTCGGGGGCCAACAGGAGTCCAAGAACTGCTCCGGCGAGTGCGCCGCCGAAGAATGCGCCTAAATAACCTAAACTTCTCATAGTAGTACTGTTTTTTTTGTTGTTAAACGGTTTTTCGCTGGCAAATGTACGGAAAGTTTTCCAAATTAACAAACTTTATGCAGTTTTTTTCTTGCAGTTTGCGCGATATTTTGTAATTTCGCAGGCAATTAGTGGAATTTAATAGTATAATTTTAATAAATAGGAAAATAGAAACTATGAAGAAGTACATCGTACTTTGCGCAGGTCTTTGCGCAGCAATGGCTTTTACAAGCTGTAAGTCAAGTGAAAGTGCCTACAAGCAGGCTTACCTGAAGGCTAAGGCTCAAGAAGAGGCCCAGCAGCCTGTCCAGCAGAATGTAGTAGAGCAGAACGTGGTGACTCCTCTGGAGGAGCGTACTACTACCAACACTCGCGTGGTGGACAATGCTGACAACATTGCCGTTCGTCAGGAGAATGTCACAGTAATTAGCGGTTCAGGCCTGCGAAACTTCAGCGTGGTGGTAGGCTCGTTCTCACTCAAGGCAAACGCTGAGGGACTGCAACAGTCACTGATTAGCGCCGGCTATAATGCCCAGGTGGTATTGAACAATGCTGTGCAGCCTGCCATGTATCGCGTGGTGGCTACTACTTTCGACACGAAGGCTGAAGCTGCTGCAAGCCGCAACGATCTGCAGACGAAGTATCCCGGTGCCTGGCTGCTGTATGCAAAATAAGCCGTGGCAAGGATTCTTTCAATAGATTACGGTAAGAAAAGAACAGGATTAGCAGTCACCGACCCGTTACAGCTGATCGCTGGCGGGTTGGCGACTGTTGCTACATCTGAATTGTTCGACTATCTGTGCCGCTATGTGGCTCAGGAACAGGTGGAGCGCATCGTGGTGGGCGAGCCCAGGCAGCCTAACGGTGAGCCCAGTGAGAATCTGGCACGTGTGCAGCAGTTTGTGAATCGCTGGCGCAAGCAGAAACCGGAGATACCCGTGGAGTTCTACGACGAGCGTTTCACGTCGGTGCTGGCACATAGAGCCATGCTGGAGGGAGGACTGAAAAAGAAGGCGCGTCAGGATAAAGCACTGGTGGACGAGATATCGGCTACCATCATACTGGAGGACTATATGCGCTCAAAGCAAAAATTTTAACAATGATATTACCTATTTATATATATGGGCAGCCCGTGTTGCGAAAGGTGGCCGAGGACATTACGCCCGATTATCCTCAACTGAAGGAACTGATCAGTGACATGTGGGAAACGCTGGCTGAGAGCGAAGGCATCGGACTGGCTGCGCCCCAGATAGGCAAGGCTATACGTCTGTCAGTGATTGACCTGGATGTCATCAGCGAAGACTTGCCTGAGTACAAGGGCTTCCGTCAGGTGTTTATCAACCCGCACATTGTGGAGTACGACGACTCGAAGACGGACTCGTCGGAGGAGGGGTGCCTGTCGCTGCCTGCCATCCACGAGAAGGTTGTACGCCCCACGCGTATCCATGTGGAGTGGGACGACGAGGAGTTCCAGCATCACGATGAATGGATAGAGGGCTACTTGGCCCGCGTGATGCAGCATGAGTTCGACCATCTGGACGGCAAGATGTTTGTAGACCGCATCTCGCCCCTGCGTAAGCAGCTCATCAAGAGCAAGCTGAAGGCACTGCTACAGGGACGTTTCCGCTGTGGATACAAGACGAAGGTTGTCAGAAAATAGACCATGCGGCGCATATTCCTCTTGCTGGTGTGGTTGCCGATAGTTGGTTTCGCGCAGTTCAATACCGACCGATTGGTGATGATAGGGCGCTCGGCGCTCTATTATGAGGACTATGTGCTGTCAATGCAATACTTCAATCAGGTCATCCTGGCCAAGCCCTATCTCTATGAACCTTGGTACTTCAGGGCAATAGCCAAGTACTGTCTGGACGATTTTGCGGGTGCTGAGAGTGACTGTACGGAAGCCGTCACCCGCAATCCCTTTGTGGTCGGCATCTACGAGTTGCGCGGACTGTGCCGCATCCAGCAGAAACACTACGAGGAGGCTATCAGCGACTATAACAAGGCGCTGCGTTATTCACCAGAGTCGGTGAACTTGTGGCACAATCGTGCGCTGTGCCGACTGCAGCAGAAGGACTATGACGGAGCACTGGCTGACCTGGACACGATGGCTACACGATGGAGCAAGCAGGCTGGCATCTACTCGATGAGGGCAGAGGCTTATCTGCAAAAGAAGGACACCGTGCAGGCTATTGCCTCGCTGGACAAGAGTCTGGAGCTGGACGCATACAACGGCAATGTCTGGGCACTGCGTGCCAACATCAGTCTGACCCGCCAGCAGTGGAAGGAGGGGGAAGGCTATCTGGACAAGGCACTACACTTGTTGCCCAAGAATGCCAACCTATACATCAATCGTGCTCTGGCGCGTTTCAACCAAAACAACCTGCGTGGAGCGATGGCTGACTACGATATGGCCTTAGACTACGATCCCAACAACTTCTTAGGACACTACAACCGTGGCCTGTTGCGTGCCCAGGTGGGTGACGACAACAGGGCTATCACGGACTTTGACTTTGTACTGAAGTTGGAGCCTGACAACCTGATGGCACTCTACAACCGTGCCTTGCTGTTGGAACAAACGGGTAACCCGAGGGCGGCCATCCGTGACTACTCGAAGGTGATAGAGCAGTATCCTAACTTCTGGACAGGTCTGCACCAGCGAGCCCAGTGCTATCGGAAACTGGGAATGACCAAGCAGGCCGAACTGGACGAGTTCCGCATCCTGAAAGCTCAGATAGACAAACGCTTCGGCAAGCAGCCCCGACTGTCGAAAAAGCAGATGCGTAAGCGCAGCGATGAGGATATTGAGAAGTACAACCAGCTGACAGTGGCTGACGAACAGGAGACGGAGCACGAGTACCAGAGCGACTATCGCGGTAAGGTGCAGAACCGCCGTGTGGCCATGGACTACATGCCCATGTATGTACTCTCTACACATCGTACGCAGAGTGTGCTGAAGCACTATGTGGCTTATGACCGCCAGGTGGACTCGCTGAACCGCATACTCCCCAAGGAGCAACAACTATACATTGTTTGTGGCGAGACGGACATCAAGAACCCTACACCTTGGGTGAGCAGAGACTCGATATCTGCTGTCAGCGGCTGGCTGCTGGCTATTAGCCAGTGGAAGGACGACGCTGCTGACGTGCCTCTGCAGACGGCCCACCTGCTGGACAACCTGACCAAGGCCATCCAGCGTGGACCGGGCAATCCCTATCTGTATTACAACAGAGCCTACGCCCACGTGCAGTGCATGGAGTATGAGCAAGCCTTGGCGGACTACTCGCGAGCTATCGAGCTGGACCCCAACCTGGCTGAGGCATACTACAACCGAGGACTTGTCCGGCTGGCACAGAAACAGCAGGAAATGGCCATCAATGACCTCTCGAAAGCCGGTGAACTGGGGCTTTATACGGCCTATAGCATCATCAAGAGGGTCAGAAAGTGAGAAAATTGACAATAGACAATGGATAATTGATAAATATTTTGTAATTTTGCACGCGATTTAAACTTAAACATATATTGTAGATATGATCAACATTACTTTTCCAGACGGATCTGTTCGCTCGTATGAGCAGGGCGTCACTGGACTTCAGATTGCTGAGAGCATCTCACCGGCTCTGGCACGCAGCGTTATTGCTTGTGGTGTGAATGGTGAGACTGTAGAGCTGAACCGTCCCATCAACGAGGATGCAAGCATTGCGCTCTACAAGTGGGATGACGAGCAGGGTAAGCATACCTTCTGGCACACATCGGCACACCTGTTGGCCGAGGCTCTGCAGGAGTTGTATCCTGGCATCCAGTTTGGTTTCGGACCTGCTGTCGAGAATGGTTTCTTCTATGACGTGCTGCTGCCTAACGGCGAGATGATCAAGGAGAGCGATTTCCCCAAGATTGAAGAGAAGATGAAGGAACTGGCTTCCAAGAAAGAGGCTGTGGTTCGCAAGGAGGTGGCCAAGGCCGACGCCCTGAAGGAGTTTGCCGCTGACGGTCAGACCTACAAGTGCGAGCACATTGAGCAGGACTTGGAAGACGGAACCATCACGACCTATACACAGGGTAACTTCACGGACCTCTGTCGTGGTCCGCACCTGATGGATACGGGCGAGATCAAGGCTGTCAAGCTGACCAGCGTTGCCGGTGCGTTCTGGCGTGGTGATGCCAACCGTGAGCAGATGCAGCGTCTCTATGGTATCTCGTTCCCCAAGAAGAAGATGCTCGACGAGTATCTGGTGATGCTGGAAGAGGCCAAGAAGCGCGACCACCGCAAGATTGGCAAGGAAATGGAACTGTTCATGTTCTCAGACAAGGTCGGTAAGGGTCTGCCCATCTGGTTGCCTAAGGGTACTGACCTGCGTCTGCGCCTGCAGGACCACTTGCGAAAAGTGCAGCGTCGCTTTGGCTATCAGGAGGTTATCACGCCGCACATCGGCTCGAAGAATCTCTATGTAACCTCAGGCCACTATGCTCACTATGGCAAGGATTCGTTCCAGCCTATCCACACCCCAGAAGAGGATGAAGAGTATATGCTGAAACCCATGAACTGTCCTCACCACTGTGAGATTTTTGCCTGGAAGCCCCGTTCCTATCGTGACCTGCCCCTGCGCATTGCCGAGTTCGGAACGGTCTATCGCTACGAGCAGTCTGGCGAGTTGCACGGACTGACCCGTGTCCGCTCGTTCACGCAGGACGACGCTCATCTGTTCTGCCGTCCCGACCAGGTGAAGCAGGAGTTCCTCAACGTGATGGACATCATCAACATCGTGCTGAAAGCCTTCGGCTTCGAGTTCGAGGCACAGATTTCACTCCGCGACCCCAATGACCACGAGAAGTACGTGGGTACTGACGAAGACTGGGCATTGGCCGAGAAGGCAATCCAGGAGGCTTGCGAGGAGAAGGGACTGCACGCCAAGGTAGAATACGGCGAGGCTGCCTTCTATGGTCCCAAGCTCGACTTTATGATCAAGGACGCCATCGGCCGTCGCTGGCAGCTGGGTACTATCCAGGTGGACTACAACCTGCCCAAGCGCTTCCAGTTGGAGTACACCGACGAGGACAACCAGAAGAAGACCCCTGTCATGATTCACCGTGCTCCCTTCGGTTCTCTGGAGCGTTTCACCGCTGTGCTCATTGAGCACACCAGTGGTCACTTCCCCCTCTGGCTCACCCCCGAGCAAGTGGCTGTGCTGCCCCTGTCAGAGAAGTACAACGACTATGCCAAGGAGGTTGCCAAGCAGTTCGAGCAGGGCGGTGTACGTCCTACCATCGACCTGCGCAACGAGAAACTGGGTCGCAAGATTCGCGACAACGAACTGAAGCGCATTCCCTACATGGTAATTGTCGGCGAGAAGGAGCAGCAGGACAAGACGGTTGCCGTTCGTCCTCAGGGTGGTGGTGAACAGACGGTGATGACCATCCAGCAGTTCATTGACCACATCAATGCCGAAGTGGCAGAGATGACGAAGGAGTTCTAAGCTAACGACTTCTCAGTTCCCAGCAGGCTACGGCTGTAGCAGCTGCCACGTTCAGCGAGTCTACATGGTGGGCCATGGGAATACGGACTACATAGTCGGCCTCTTCTATCGTACGATAGGGGAGGCCGTCTCCTTCTGTCCCCATGACAAGAGCCAGACGGGGCTCTGCCTTCAGACGACTGTCATCCAGGGCTATGGAGTCGTCGCTCAGGGCCATGGCCGCAGTGCGGAAGCCATAGTCGTGCAGCGAGGATACAGAACCGTCGAGCCACGTCCAGGGCACCAGAAACACCGTCCCCATGGACACCCGTACAGCACGGCGGTTCAAAGGGTCACATGTGTCGCGCGTCAGCAGCACAGCATCCATGCCCAAGGCTGCTGCCGAACGGAAGATGGCTCCGATGTTCGTCGTGTCCGTAACAGCCTCCAGAACGACGACACGCCTGGCCGCTTTGAGAATCTCGGCCACCGAAGGCATCACCCTGCGTCGCATGGCGCACAGCACCCCTCGCGTCAGCGTGTATCCCGTCAGCTGGGCCAGCAGTTCACGGCTGCCCACATAGACCGGCACCTCGTCACCCAGACGCTCTACAATGTCTTTGGCATCGCCCGTCACGTGCCTGTGCTCGCAGAGTAGGGCAGTGGGCTCCCACCCGGCATCCAAGGCCACCCGTATCACCTTGGGACTCTCGGCAATGAACACCCCTTTCTCGGGCTCCAGCTCCATGCGCAACTGAGCCTCAGTCAGCCGACTGAACATGCTGACTCGCTCGTCGTCCAATGACGTTATCTCTATCATCATTCTTTGGTTTTGTGGGTGTAAAAGTACGAATAACCAAGCAGAAAACCAAAAGAAAAGTCGAAAAATTCTCCAAAAGTTTTGTAATCTCCTATTTTCTATGTACCTTTGCACCCAGTTTTACGTTTTCCCTGGAGGTCCGGTAGCTCAGCTGGATAGAGCAACAGCCTTCTAAGCTGTGGGTCTCGGGTTCGAATCCCGACCGGATCACCAATAAATGGGAGGGAAAATACTTACGGTATCAGGTACGTGTCACTCAAAAAAATAGTCTGACAATTTGGTCAGTCCATTTTTTTGTTGTACCTTTGCATTTTGTAAAGAACTTATCGAAGAAAAATCATGAAAAGGTTAATAATAATATTGGTGTTTTTCTGTGGATGCTGCGTAATGGCAGAAGCCCAGGACGAGCAAAAGAGTGCGTTGCAACAGCAGGCTGAACTAGCCAAGGAGAAAGGTAGTGTCGCCACGAGCCGCTATTCCTATATTCGTGCCTACGAAGACTATCTGAACAAGGGCAAGAACAAACAGGCGCTGGAATGTGCTGCGAAGGCAACGGCTTTGTACTACACAGAGAACCTGTATCAGGAGGCTTTCGACTTTTTGCGCCGTGTAGACCAGAGCATCGAGGCTAAGGGACTGTCGCCCAGTGAGAAGGCCAGCTTGCACTATGTGACTTCGAAAGAGCGTATGAAGATGTATATGCGTATGCGCCGTCCAGAGAGCACGCGAGACCATCTGAAAGCGATGGAGAACTATGCTGCTGCGTCGAGCGATGAGTCGGTGAAGAACGACTATCTGTACGAGAAGGCCATCTACCACTATACTTTCGGCCAAATAGCTCAGGGTAATGCTGTCTTCAAGGAAATGGCTGCCAAGCTGACGGCTTCTAAAGAATATGGCAAGGTGGAGGATGCTTACAAGCAAATGATTGCCAACGGACGCCGTAGCAACAGCGCGGCTATGGTTGCACAGTCATACAGCAGCTATCTGGCATGGAAGGACTCGACAAACGCCCTGAAAGTGGCTGACGAGCGTGCTGCCTTCAAGAAGCAGATAGCCGACAACGAGGCGTCGATAGCCGAGAAAGACAGTTCGCTGACTACGCGCCAGGCCATCATCATCGGATTGTGTGTGCTGGCTGCTGCGTTGGCTGCTGCATTGGTAATCGGTGCTATCGTGCTGTTGCGCTTTATCATGCTGACGCGCAAGCAGAAGAAGCTGATAGCCCTGTCTAACGAGAATAACGCATTGAAAGCTAAATTCATCAGCAATATTTCGGCTCAGCTGGAGCCTACACTGAAGCAACTGGACGACAAGAAGCCTGCCGTGAAGGCTCTGCTGGACTTCTCGAGCCATATTCAGACGCTGTCAGAGTTGGAGAACATGACTGAAGACCAGCTGGAAAAGGAGGAAGTACAGGTACCGACATTCTGCGAGAAGTTGATGGACGAGATCCGTCCGTTGGTGAAGAGTGATGTGACGCTGAAGGTCAATGCACCCAAGATGGCTGTAGACATGTGTCAGGAATACGTTGGTCACATTCTGTCGCACCTGCTGAAGAATGCAGCAGAGTACACACCTGAGGGTGGCACCATCACGCTGGACTACAAGAAGCGTGGCGCACATACCCATCAGTTCCTGGTGACCGATACTGGCAGCGGTATCGCTGAGGAATTGCGTACTGAAGTGTTCAAGCCTTTCCGTGGGATTCGCGACCTGACCACGGGTGACGGGTTGGGACTGCCTATCTGCAAGCAGATGGCACTGAAGATGGGCGGCGATCTCGACATCGACCCCCAATATGTCAGGGGCACCCGTTTCGTACTGGAGCTTCATGCTTAGTACGGAAAGAGGGATGACTCAGACTTGACTATATATAATTTTTAAGGTATGAAGATAAGGATAATGGTCATGGCGGTTAGTCTGCTGACTGCCACCATGCTGATGGCACAAAAGAAAGAGATAGCAGAGGCTCAGACTTACCTGAAAAGCGGCAAGAACCTGGACAAGGCAGAGAAGCTGATGACGAACTTGCTGAAAAAAGAGTCGAATAGAGGCAACATCAAGATCTATCAGACGTGGTATCAGTCGGTGGCAGCCCAGTACGAGGCAGCCAATACGAAGTTGTACTTGAGGCAGAAGTACGACACGGCTCAGTTTTTCGGGCTGATACAACACCTTTTTGAAGTAGCGGAAGTGTTAGACTCAGTGGATGCCCTTCCTGACAAAAAGGGTAGGGTGCGCCCTGACTATCGAAAGCGCAATGCAGAGAGACTGGCTCCATTGCGCGTTAACCTCTACTATGGTGGAACATATCAGATGCACCGTAATAACTACGACAAGGCTTTCGGATTCTTTGATACGTATTTGAATACTGCCCGCAAACCGCTTTTTGCTGATTATGCATTTCTTCAGAAAGACTCGTTGATGCCAGAGGTTGCCTACTGGGCTTCGACCTGTGGATACAGGATGCAGCGACCAGACTCCGTGTTGCGATATAAGGATTTGGCACTGAAGGATACAGCCCGTCAGGAGGTGATGTTGCAATATGTCTGCGAGGCTTACCGCTGGCAACAAAACGACTCGGCCTATGTTGCCACACTGCGTCAAGGCTTTGAAGAATATCCAGAACATCCCTATTTCTTTCCGCGTCTGGCAGACTGGTTAAACACGCAGGGCAAACCGCAGGAAGTGTTAGAACTGTCAGAAAGTGGATTGAAAGAGAACAAGGATAACCAATTGTTCCTGCTGGCGCGGTCAGCAGCACTGCTCAACCTGGAGCGATACGACGAGTGCTTGGAAACCAGTGAACGGCTGATAGCACTGAACGACACCATGCCTGAGGCATATCTGAACATTGCCACCGTCCGATTGAATCAGGCTCTGACCATAGAGGCGGAAAACGAACCACGCAAGAACCATGCCCGCTTGCAGGAGCTTTACCGGCAGGCCAGACCCTATATGGAGGCCTATCGCAAACTGGCCCCGAAAGATGAGCGACGCTGGGCACCAGGACTCTATCGTATCTATCTGAACTTGAACATGGGAAAGCAATTTGACGAAATGGATCGCATCATGAGGAAATGGAAAAATTAAAAAATTAAATAATTAAAAAATTAAAAAATTATAGGCTATAGGTACTGATTTTGAAAAAGAATCAGTACCTTTGCGTATTATATATGTACAATCTAAAACAAACAACTATTTATGGACAACAACGCTCAACTGATTGCTCAGTGCGAAGCACGTGCAAAAGAATGGCTCTCTCCGGCCTTTGACGAGGAGACACGTAAAGAAGTACAATCCATGCTGGACAACCCCGACAAGACTGCATTGATAGATGCTTTCTACCAGAATCTGGAGTTTGGTACTGGTGGCCTGCGTGGTATCATGGGTGCAGGTACAAATCGTATGAACAAATATATTGTCGGTATGGCTACACAGGGTTTTGCCAACTATATCCTGAAAGCCTTCCCCGACAAGCAGTGCTCGGTGGTTGTAGGTCACGACAACCGTAACAATGGTCGTATGTTTGCAGAGACTGTGGCAGCCATCTTCTCTGCTAACGGCATTAAGGCTTATCTTTTCGAGAGCCTGCGTCCTACACCGGAGATTTCGTTTGCCATCCGTCAGCTGGGTTGTCAGGCAGGCGTCAACGTGACAGCTTCGCACAACCCCCGCGAGTACAATGGATACAAGGCTTACTGGGATGATGGTGCACAGGTGCTTTCTCCGCACGACAAGGGTATCATTGACGAGGTAAACAAGGTTACGATAGATCAGGTGAAGTTTGAGCCGAACTACGACCTCATTGAAATTATCGGTGGTGAGATGGACTGGGACTACCTGCAGGCTGTCAAGGAGGCTATGGTTGATCAGGATGTCATTCTGCGCCAGAAGGACCTCAACATTGTTTACTCGCCCATGCATGGTACGGGTCGTGTCATCATTCCCGAGGCATTGCGCTCATGGGGTTTCCAGAACATCCATGTGGTGCGCGAGCAGATGGTGATTGACGGAAACTTCCCCACCGTAGTCAGCCCCAATCCTGAGAATGCCGAGGCTATGACTTTGGGCATGAAACTGGGTACCAAGCTGAATGCAGACCTCGTGATTGCCTCTGACCCTGACGCTGACCGTTTGGCTATCGTATGTCGCAATGATAAGGGTCAATGGGAAATCCTGAATGGTAACCAGACTGCCATGATGTTCTCATGGTATATCATCACCAACAAGAAGAAGCTTGGCCAACTGAAGGGTAATGAGTTCATGGTGAAGACCATTGTGACCTCAGAGATGATTGCTGACATTGCCAAGAAGAACGGAGTGGAAATCTTCGACGAATATACAGGCTTCAAGTGGATTGCCTATCGCATCCGTGTGAACGAGGGCAAAAAGAAGTACATCGGTGGCGGTGAGGAAAGCTTTGGCTTCCTGCCATTCGATAAGGTTCGCGACAAGGACTCTCCCGCTTCTATCTGTCTGATTTGTGAGATTGCTGCATGGGCCAAGGACAATGGTATGACGTTGTATGACCTGCTGATGAACATCTATGCAGAGTATGGTTTCTCGAAGGAGACCACCATCAATGTCGTGAAGCCCGGTAAGAGTGGTGCTGACGAGATTAAGAAGATGATGGAAGACTTCCGCAAGAACCCGCCCACGGAACTCGGCGGTTCGAAGATTTGCCTCTGGAAGGACTATCAGACACTGGAGTACCGCGACGCACAGGGTAACAAGGGTAAGTTGGACATGCCTGCCACCTCGAACGTGCTGCAGTGGTTCACAGAGGATGGCATCAAGATTTCTGTACGTCCCTCAGGTACTGAGCCTAAGATTAAGTTCTACTGTGAGGTTAGGGACGCAAGTTTCAAGTGCGCAGGCTGTTACGAGCGCTGTACCAAGGCCGCTATGGAGAAGATTGAGGCTATCAAGAAGAGTTTGAACCTTTAACAATTAGACTCATTATAACATAAGCTTTTTAGGTGGCATCCGGTGTGAATCGGGTGCCATTTTTTGGCTGTTTTCCCTAAAATCCTAATAAATAGGGATTGTATAGGCGGATGGAAAGCAGTAATTTTGCACCCGAAAATGGAAAAGTAAATCCGAAATATCAGAATTAAAAAACGATTATATGAAGATGAAAAGAAATCTTGCAGCCTTTGCGGCTGCGTTTACGATGCTGCCGGCTATGGCTGAGACGGACATGGCTCTGGCAGACTCATCGCGCGTCTACGACCTCGACGAGGTAGTGGTAGTATCACAATCGAAGGAGTATCTGAAGCTGCGCCAGCAGCCCATGAGTTCTAACGTGCTGACAAGTCACGAAATAGGAAGTCTCGGTGTCAGGGACTTGCGCGAAGTCTCAGACTTTGTGCCCTCATTTGTCATGCCCAGCTACGGCTCGCGCTATACCTCGTCCATCTATGTGCGTGGCATAGGCTCGCGTCTGAACAGTCCGTCGATGGGTGTCTATGTAGACGAAATCCCCGTCATCAGCAAGTCGGCTTTCAACAGCCATCTGTGGCAGATGGACCGTGTCGACGTGCTGCGCGGACCACAAGGCACCCTATACGGCATGAATACCGAAGGCGGACTGGTGCGTCAGTACACCAAGAATCCCATGAACTATCAGGGTACGGACATCCGGCTGGGGATGGGCACCCGTCTGTATCGCCATGTCGAGGTGGCTCATTATAATAAGGTGAACGACCAGCTGGCCTTCTCTGTGGCGGCCTTCTATGATGGCACCAACGGATTCTTCCGCAACCAGGCCACAGACGAGCGTGCAGACAAGAGCAACGAGGCCGGCGGCCGGCTGCGTCTGGTGTGGAAGCCCACCGGGCGGTTGTCCTTTGACTGGATGACAGACTATCAGTATGTGCGTCAGAACGGTTTCGCCTACGGACTGCTGGACCTGGAAACGGAGAAGGCCTCAGACCCCAGCACCGACTATCAAGGCAACTACAAACGCAACATCTTCAGCATGGGGCTGAGCACCAAGTATGCTGCCGACTGGGCAGACCTGTCGTACACGCTGAGCTGGCAGTATCTGAAGGACGATATGCTCATGGATATTGACTACCGTCCCCAGGACTTTATGCACCTGGAACAGGCACAGTTGCAGCAGGCAATGACCCACGAGTTGGTGCTGAAAGGTCATCAGACAGGCATCTGGCAAGGAACGACAGGCGTATTCTTCTCCCGTCAGTGGCTCAAGACGGATGCCCCGGTCTATTTCGGTCCGCAGATGAATGCGTTCCTGTCGAAGACCATAGAGGACTATGCCTATTACGGTATGCTCAACGCAATGGCAAAGCGTATGGGCAGTACGGAGGCTGCTGCGGCAATGATAGCCCGTGCCGGCGGCTGTCACATCACGATGGAGATGGAGACCATACCCGGTTTGTTCCGTACTCCCCAGACCAATCTGGGTGTGTTCCACGAGACCCATCTCCACCTGACAGACCGTCTGACGGCCACACTCGGACTGCGCTATGACTACTCGCACCAATCCATAGAATACGCCACCAGTGCACTGGCCAGACTCGACGAGAACGTGATGGGCACTCAGGTCCAGGCTGTGGTCAGCTCGCTGCTGGAGCATACGGAGAAAGCATCGTTCAATCAGTGGTTGCCCAAAATCGGACTGACGTGGACCATTGACAACCGTGGAAGCAACGTATATGCCATCGTATCGAAAGGCTATCGTGCCGGAGGTTTCAATATCCAGATGTTCAGCGACATCCTGCAGTCAGAGTTGCAGGGTTCGGCCCAGTCAGCCCGTGGCGAACTGGTGCTGCCACACGACGATGCAGCCTATGAGAACATCCGCAATACCATTGTCTATAAACCCGAGGAGAGTTGGAACTACGAGTTCGGAACCCACCTGAATCTGCTCGACGGCCTGCATTTGGACCTCTCCGGCTATTATATGCAGATTCGCAATCAGCAGCTGTCAGTATTTGCTTCGCAATACGGTTTCGGACGTGCTATGGTCAATGCCGGCAAGAGTTATAGTTGCGGTGTCGAAGCAACCCTGCGTGGAAGTTTGCTGGATGACCATCTGACGTGGTCGGCATCCTATGGCTATACACGTGCCGTATTCAAGGACTATGTAGACAGTGTCACCGTGGAAGGCCAGCTGACAGCAATAGACTATAAGGACAAGCGCGTTCCCTTCGTGCCCGAGCATACCCTGGCAGCCCACGCAGACTACCGCTTCGACCTCAGTGCCGGAGCCATGAAGAGCATTACCATTGGTGCCAACCTCACGGCACAGGGCAAGACATGGTGGGACGAGGAGAATACCTACGGCCAGAAGTTCTATGCCGTCCTCGGAGCCCACGTAGATGCTGACCTCAGTCCTGTCGTGGTGTCGCTGTGGGTGCGCAACCTGACCAACACCAATTACAACACCTTTGCCGTCAGGAGCAGCATGGCGGGCGACACCTCCTGCTTCGCCCAGCGGGGCAATCCGTTCCAGATGGGGGTCAACATCGGAATCCATTTGTAATTGCATTATACAAACTAAATTAGTACATTTCTGTTAAAGTCGTTAAATTTAACGGAAATAATTAAC
>CAMOWH010000050.1:0-15703 GCA_946628315.1 uncultured Prevotella sp. | reverse complement strand
AGATTGCGAAGAACTATCTGACGGCAGAAGAACTGACGTACTTGAATCTGTTGGTATCACAGTATTTGGACTTTGCTGAAATTCAGGCTTTGCAGCAGATTCCTATGAGGATGGCGGAATGGATTGAGAAACTGGATAGTCTGATGACACTCTCTGGCAGACAATTGCTGGTGGGTAAGGGAACGATCAGTCATGAAGAGGCGAAAAAGAAGGCAATTGCTGAGTTTGAGAAGTATCGCAAAATGGAGATGTTGCAGTATGAGAGTGACTATGACAGGGCCATCAAAGAACTGATACAGAAAGAGAATAGCCTGCCAAAGAATGAGGGATGATAATAATGTCACAGCATTTAGTGTCATTGTACGTGAGCCAGAGGCCGCAGAGAACATGCAAAAAGATGCAAAGACCGGTCAAAAGGTTGAATTGTCCCAAGTTTGTCCCAAGTTGTCCCAAGTTCAACTTACAAAGAATCACGGGGACATACTGATTCATCAACACAAAGTATAGATTTCCCAAATAATTGATTATCTTTGCAAACGAAATAAAAATATGGCACTGGCAATAAACATAGAAGACCTGCTCTGGTGATCTGGTGTCCTGCTGGCATCAATAGGCCATATTCTGTTCCAGAGAATGTGACAGCGAAGAATGGAAGTAAGGATATAACCTCTAAACCTTTCCAATTCTTTCCAATATTTCAAACATTGGAAAGAATGCCGTGTTATATAAAGTTAAAAATATAGGCGTGTTTCTTTCCAATTCTTTCCAATGTTTAATGAATTGGAAAGAAATGGAAAGAATGAAAATGGAATATAACGGTTAGTAGACATAGCGCAGTCCGTACTTCTCGTGCAGCCGGCGAAGCGTCCCGTCGGACTTCATCTGCCGGATAACTGCGTTGACCTGCTGTAACAAATCGTCCTGTCCCCTCTTCATCAGCACGCCAATCTCGCCGTGCGTGAAAGGCTGTTCCAACAAAGGAGCAGCCAGGAGGGGGTTGGTCTGCACATAGTAGGGGGCTTCCGTAATCTCGGTAATCATGACGTCGGCCTTGCCGGCAGCAATGAGCGAGGGAATCTCTTCGTTCCTGGGATGAACGACGACGGTGGCACGGGTGAGGTTCGCATTGGCAAACTTCTCGTTCAGCCCACCGGGGTTGACCATCACCCGCACTTCAGGCCTGTCTATGTCGGCCAATGACTGGAAACGGGCAGCGTCTGACGTCCGGCAGAGAATGGTCTTGCCATTGGCCAGATAGCCCTCACTCATGAGCATGGCCTCGCGGCGGGCATCGGTGATGGTGATACCGCCAATGGCCAAGTCGAAGGTCTGAGGTTCTGCCAATACATCAGCGGTGAGCGTAGGCCACGAGGTAGGTACAAAGGCGACTCCCACGCCAAGATGCCTGGCAATCTCCCGGGCAACGTCAATGCCAAAGCCCCAATAGGTGCCGTCAGCCTCGCAGAACGACAATGGGCGATAATCGCCTGTGGTACCCACGAGCAGTGTTCCGCGAGCAGTTATTTCAGCAACTTTTCCTTGGTTGTCGTTCGAGTCGCACGAGGCAAAACTGCCTGTGGCGCAGATGGTGAGTGCCGCGAGGAGCAGCCATGTCTTAAACCGGGTCGTGATGGTCATAGTGATGAGAATTCATTGAAAATACCAGGCTGCAAAGGTAAGCAAAAAAACGAAATACTCAAAAAAAGATAGTGATAAAGACAAGATTATTGAGGTAAAATGATTATCTTTGCATCAGCATTTAAGGAAAACAACTAAAAACAACTATGAGAAAAGGACTTTTCGTTGCAGCAATGCTTTGCCTGACGGCTACCACGATGCAGGCAGAGCAGGTGGTTGTGGAAACCAAGAACACCACGCTGGTACTGGATGTGGAGAAAGGGCAGCAGCCCAAGTATGTGTATTACGGCCAGAAGTTGAGCGCCCAGGAACTGCAGCACCTGCAGAAGCCTGCCGTATTCGGACGCATGGAGGCCTACCCTGCCCACGGTCTGAACACACCTGCCGAAGCCGCACTGGCCATGACCCACTCGGACGGCAATATGTCGACAGCGCTGGTAGCAGATTACTTCGAGCAGGGCGAGGTAGTGGACGAAGGCAACTTCGTGACATGCATCACATTGAAGGACCCCGCCTACCCCGTCACCGTGACGCTGAACTACAAGGCGTACGTACAGGAGGACATGATTGAGGCGTGGACAGAAATCACTAACAACGAGAAACAGGCTGTCACGCTGACGTCTTTTGCCTCGGCCATGCTGCCCATCCGTCGCGGCAACGTATGGATGAGCCACTTCTACGGCTCGTGGGCCAACGAGGCCCGGCTGTGCGAGGAACCGCTGACTCCCGGCCAGAAGGTCATTGTCAACAGGGACGGCACACGTAACTCGCATACTGACCACGGTGAGGTGATGTTCTCGCTGGACGGCAAGGGCCAGGAGAACACGGGCGATGTCATTGGCGCCGCCATCTGCTATTCGGGCAACTACCGTCTGAAGGTCATCACGGACGATACTGACTATCACTACTTCTTTGCCGGCATCGACGAAACCAACTCGGCCTACCACCTGAAGAAGGGCGAGACTTTCAAGACTCCGACACTGGCACTGACCTACTCGACAGCCGGTCTTTCGGGTGTCTCGCGCAACTTCCACAAGTGGGGCCGCAAGTACAAACTGATGCATGGCAACAAGGAGCGCAAGATACTGCTGAACTCGTGGGAAGGTGTCTACTTCGACATCAACCAGCAGGGCATGGACCAGATGATGAAGGACATTGCCTCTATGGGCGGCGAGCTGTTCGTGATGGACGACGGATGGTTTGGCGACAAGTATCCGCGTAAGACCGACAACTCGAGCCTGGGCGACTGGGTAGTAGACAAGCAGAAACTGCCCGAGGGCATTGAGGGACTGCTGCGCGATGCCAGGAAGAACGGCGTGAAATTCGGCATCTGGATAGAACCCGAGATGGCCAATACCACCAGCGAACTGTACGAGAAGCATCCAGACTGGATTGTCAAGGCACCCAAGCGCGACGCCGTGCTGGGACGCGGCGGCACACAGGTGGTGCTCGATCTGAGCAACCCCAAGGTACAGGACTTCGTGTTCAGCATCGTCGACAATCTGATGACGAAATATCCCGAGATAGACTACATCAAGTGGGATGCCAACATGGCCATCATGAACCACGGCTCACAATACCTGACCATGCAGAACCAGAGCCACCTCTACATTGAGTACCACCGCGGTTTCGAGAAGGTGTGCCAGCGCATCCGCGACAAGTATCCCGATGTCACCATACAGGCTTGTGCCTCGGGTGGCGGACGCGCCAACTGGGGGGTGCTGCCTTGGTTTGACGAGTTCTGGGTGTCAGACAATACCGATGCCCTGCAGCGCATCTACATGCAGTGGGGCACCAGCTACTTCTTCCCCGCCATCGCTATGGCTTCGCACATCTCGGCAACACCCAACCACACCGTGTTCCGCACAACAGCCCTGAAGTATCGCATCGACGTAGCCATGAGCGGACGCCTGGGCATGGAGATTCAGCCAAAGAACATGACGGACGACGAGAAGGAACTCTGCCGCAAGGCCATCGCAGAATACAAGCAGATACGTCCCATCGTACAGTTCGGCAACATCTACCGCCTGGTATCGCCCTACGACAAGAAGGGCCTTGCCTCGATGATGTATGTCAACGACGAACAGTCGAAGGCCGTCTGGTACTGGTGGAAGACGGAGTCGTTCCAGAACGAGCACCTGCCACGCGTCAAGATGGCAGGTCTGAACCCCACCCGTATGTATAAGGTACACGAGCTCAACCGCATCGACCTGAAACCGTTGGACTTCGAGGGACAGTCGTTCAGCGGTGCCTACCTGATGTCTCACGGCCTGGATGTACCCTATCGCAACGAACCGGAATGGAACAAGAAGAGCGACTGGTCAAGCCGCGTACTATTGCTGGAAGCAGAATAAGATAAGAGGTGAAAGGCGATCAGAAAGATCTGCTGGCCTACATCCGCGAAGGACGCGAGATGACCCAAGGCGAGAAACTCAGGCTGATTGTCAGCCTGAGTATTCCGTCCATTCTGGCACAGATATCTGCCACCGTCATGTTCTTCATCGATGCCTCTATGGTAGGTCATCTGGGTGCCAAGGCTTCTGCGGCCATCGGCATTGTGGAGACCACAGGATGGCTGCTGGGCGGACTGGCCTCGGCTGCCAACATGGGATTCTCCGTACAAGTGGCCCACGCTATTGGAGCCAACGACTTCGAACGGGCACGCAGGGTATTGCGCCAGTCACTGGTGTGCTGTCTGTTGTGGGCACTCAGCATCTCGCTGATAGCCGTTTCTATCAGCGGCCACCTGCCCTACTGGATGGGCGGTACGGAAGAGATTGCCCACGACGCCTCGCTCTATTTTGCACTGATTGGCGTCTTTGGCATCTTCTTCCAGATGGAAGGTCTGGCAGGCTCGATGCTGAAGTGTTCAGGAAACATGAAGATTCCTTCCATCCTGAACATCCTGATGTGCGTGATGGATGTCTGTTTCAACTATGTCTTTATCTATATCCTCGACCTGGGTGTCATGGGTGCAGCCATGGGTACGGGTGTTGCAGAGTTGATAACGGCCGGGCTGATGCTCTACTTCCTGCTCGTGCGCTCGGATATGCTGCATCTGAAAGGCCGCCCAGGGTCGTTCCGCCCCAAGAGCGACGTGGTTGGCAATGCGTTCAAGATTGGTGTCCCCATGGGGCTGCAGCATATGCTGATGGGAGGCGCACAGATTGTGAGCACGCTGATTGTGGCTCCACTGGGTACGGTGGCTATTGCCGCCCACTCGCTGGGCATCACCGTCGAGAGCCTATGCTATATGCCCGGCTACGGCATTGCCGAGGCTGCCACCACATTGGTAGGACAGAGTTTTGGCGCCTGTCAGCGTCTGTTGACGCGCTCGTTTGCCCGTATGTCAATAGCACTAGGCATGGGCGTGATGACGATGATGGGAATGCTGATGTGGGTGTTTGCCCCCGAACTGATGTCGCTGATGACACCTGTGGACGAGATTATCCAGACGGGAGCCTACTGCCTGCGCATCGAAGCCTTTGCCGAACCCATGTTTGCTGCAGCCATCGTCTGTAACGGTGTGTTCATCGGTGCTGGCGACACGCTGCGTCCTGCTGCCATGAGCCTATGCTCCATGTGGGGTGTGCGCCTGACGCTGGCGGCACTGCTGGCTGCCACCTACGGGCTGCCTGGCGTATGGACGGCTATGGCCATCGAGCTGACCTTCAGAGGACTGCTGTTCCTGACAAGGCTCTTTCATGGCGGTTGGATGAAGAAAATGAATGAAGCATAAAAGAATGAGATGCAGCACTCGGGTTACCCCCCGTGGGCTGCATCTCAAACTATCAATAACTAAAAACCTATTCTTATGAAAAAAAGCGCGTCTCACGACGTCGAGTGTTTTTCCTGAAAACTTTTACCTTATTACTAACTTTCTCTCTTGAAGACGATGCAAAGGTACGACGATTTTTGAGAACTTGTACTAAAAAGCCCCTCTTTTCGTGAAAAAAGGGGCTTATTCTTGACGTACATCAAGCAATTGTGTACGAGCACAAGCACTTTGTGTCCGAACACACCGCATTTTTACTGATTATTTCTCCGAGGTGACCAGCAACTTTTCCACCAGATTGGTCAATTCCACAAACTGAGGAATAGTCAGCTGCTCAGGGCGCAATGTCATGAAGGGATGATCGGCAACAGACGACAGGTCGGGTAAAAGCTGCTTTAAGGACACGCGCAGCATCTTGCGACGCTGGTTGAACACGGTCTTCACTACCCGTTTGAACAGTTGTTCGTTGCAGCCCAGATGCTGTGTCTGGTTGCGCGTCATACGAATGACGGCACTCTTGACCTTGGGAGGCGGATTGAAAACGGTTTCGTCGACCATGAACAGGTACTCCACGTCGTACCACGCCTGGATGAGTACAGACAGGATGCCATACGCCTTGCTACCTGGCTGGGAAGCAATGCGTTGAGCCACCTCATGCTGGATCATACCTGTACAGCAGGGTATGAGCTCGCGGTTGTCTATCATCTTGAAGAATATCTGCGACGAAATGTCGTAGGGATAGTTACCCGTGAGCACAAACTGCTCACCGTCGAAAACCTTCGACAAATCCATACGCAGGAAGTCGCCTTCGATGATTGGAGTTTCGTCCCCTCGAAACAATGTTCCCTTCAGATATTCCACGCTCTCGCGGTCAATCTCCACCACCTTGAACGGACGAGGTTTCTCCACCAGATACTGCGTCATCACACCCATACCCGGGCCGACCTCTAACACGGGCAGGTCAGGACAGGCATCCACCGTGTCGGCAATGCGACGGGCTATCGAAAGGTCGGTCAGGAAGTGCTGGCCAAGGTTCTTCTTAGGTCTTACTTGCTTCATGTGCTCACGTATTTCGGGTTCATGGTGCAAAGATAACAAAAAAACCGCAGACTTAGTGTCTGCGGCTCTGGTTATTTTACTAAGAAAATTTCTTTTTTACTTTAAAAGTACCTTTGCATGTTTGCAAATGTACATAGCCTCGAGGGCTGCAGCGGCCATAACGACCAGCGAGAACATTGTTAACATCATACTTTTTCCTTTCTCAATCTTTTGTTATCCTTTAAATCTTTTTTGCTTATCGGAACATCTCTTTGTCCCTTTTGACGATGCAAAGGTACGAACTATTTATGACATAGCAAGCGACAGATGAGTACTTTCAACGGGAAAAAGGCTTTTCTTTGACCTCAGTCAATAAATCCAAACAATCGTTGATTTGTATCAAAGAAACAAAAAAATAAGGATATTGAATGACGAATTATGAATTATTTCGTACCTTTGTAGACGCTATGAAGGTAAGCAACATCATACTCAAGATACTGATGCCACTGCTGTTGGGTGCAGGCATCCTCTATTGGATGTACTGGGGTGAAGACTGGCAGACCATTGTCCATGTAGCCACCGACGAGACAAACTGGACATGGATGCTGTTGTCGTTCCCCTTTGGCATCTTGGCACAAGCTTTTCGCGGGTGGCGCTGGCGACAGACGCTGGAGCCTGTAGGTGAGAAGCCTCGCACGTCAGTCAGCGTACACAGCATTTTCCTGAGTTATGCCGTCTCATTGCTCATTCCCCGTGTGGGCGAGTTCACACGATGTGGTGTACTGAAGCGCTACGACAATATCTCGTTCCCCAAAGCCTTAGGAACGGTGGTGACAGAACGTGCCATCGACTCGTTGCTGGTGATGAGCATTACCATTATGGTGCTATTGTTGGAAATGAGTACCTTTGGCACTTTTTTCCAGAAGACAGGCACCAGCATCCAGGGCATTCTGCAGAAGTTCTCACTGACGGGCTATCTGGTAGTAGCCATTTGTGGGGTGGCTATTCTCATCCTGCTGCACTTCCTGTTGCGCAAATTATCAATATATAATAAGGTACGCGTGACACTGCGTGGCATCTGGCAGGGGGTCATCTCGCTGAAGGACGTGCACAACATTCCGTTATTCATCTTCTTCACCATAGGCATCTGGCTGAGCTACTTCCTGCATTACTACCTCACCTTTTTCTGCTTCGATTTCACGGAAGACCTGGGGTTGGATTGTGCGTTAGTCACGTTCATCGTTGGCTCCATAGCCGTCATCGTACCCACGCCCAACGGTGCAGGTCCCTGGCACTTTGCCGTCAAGACGATGCTTATCCTCTATGGTGTGGCTGACGAGAAAGCCCTCTACTTTGTGCTCATCGTCCACACAGTACAAACCATGCTCGTCGTTCTGCTGGGCATCTATGCCTGGCTGGCGCTGAACTTTACGCGAGTTAAATAAACTATATCATACAAAAAACAAGAAACTATGAACGAAATTCTGAACCTGAATCCGAAGTGCATCTGGAAAAACTTCTATGCACTCACACAAGTACCACGCCCCAGCGGACATCTGGAGAAAGTACAACAGTTCCTGCTCGACTTCGGCAAGCAGGCCGGTGTAGAGGCCTTCAAGGACCCCGCAGGCAACATCGTCATGCGCAAGCCCGCCTCGGCAGGCATGGAGAACCGCAAGGGTGTCATCCTGCAAGCTCACATGGACATGGTGCCTCAGAAAACACCTGAATCTACCCATCACTTCGAGACAGACCCTATAGAGCCGTGGATTGACGGCGAGTGGGTGAAGGCTAAAGGCACTACGCTGGGCGCCGACAACGGTCTGGGCGTTGCCGCCATCCTGTCTGTCATGGAGGACAAAACGCTGAAGCACGGTCCCATCGACGCCCTCATCACCCGCGACGAGGAGACGGGAATGTTTGGTGCCAACGAGTTACCTGAGGGCGAGTTGCAGGGCGACATCCTGCTGAACCTGGACTCTGAACATTGGGGTAAGTTTGTCATCGGTAGTGCCGGTGGTATTGACGTAACTGCAACATTGGATTATCAGGAGGCAGACACCGATGCCGAGGATGCTGCCGTACGTGTGACGGTGAAGAACCTGCGCGGCGGACACAGCGGTCTGGAAATCAACGAGGGCCGCGGCAATGCCAACAAGTTGCTGGTACAGATTGTCCGCGAGGCCGTCAGCGAGACGGAAGCCCGTTTGGCATCATGGAACGGTGGCAACATGCGCAACGCCATTCCCTTCAAGGCCGAGGCCGTGCTGACGCTGCCCAAGGAGAATATTGCCGCGCTGAAAGAAATGGCCGAAGACTGGAAAGAGACCTTCAACGACGAGTTCAAACTGATTGAGCCACAGGGTATCGAAGTTCTCGTAGAGGAAGTAGCCACACCCGCCAAGGAAGTGCCCGTAGAGATTCAGGACAACCTGATTGATGCCATCTTCGCCTGCCACGATGGTGTCATCCGCTATATCCCTGCCTACCCCAGCGTGGTAGAAACCTCGTCGAACCTCGCCATCATCAATATCGAGGGCGGACATGCTAGCATCAAGATTCTGGCCCGTTCGAGCCGCGAGGACATGAAGGACTACGTAGCCACCATGCTGGAAAGCTGCTTCTCAATGGCAGGAATGAAGGTGGAGACCAGCGGCTCTTACGGAGGCTGGGACCCCAATCCCGACTCTGAGATTCTGCACCTGCTGCTGAAGGAGTACAAGGAACTGTTCCAGAAGGACGGCATCATCCAGGTAGACCACGCAGGACTGGAGTGCTCGGTCATCCTGGGCAAGTATCCGCATTTGGACGTCGTCAGCCTCGGTCCTACCATGAAGTCGCCGCACACCACCACGGAGCGTGCCCTCATCGAGACCGTCGCTCCTTTCTGGGAACTGCTGAAAAAGACTCTTGAGGACATTCCTGAGAAGTAGGGAACTATCAATCCCCTCTACAGAAGATTGACTCGTTTACAAGACATTACGAGCGAATGCATGACTCTATCAACAGTTTTCAAATAAAAAATCCGCAGAATGCTTGCATCTGCGGATTTTTTTGTTTACCTTTGCAGCGATTTAATCAAAACATCAACAAAATTATGGACGACTACCCGGCGGATAATTACAATTCGTAAAGGCGGGGGAGAGTGGCAAGGCTGCTAATCCCTTTGCCGCTAAAACCATTTCACAAACGAAAAAAGGATTAGCACAATGAAGACCTACTGGAACACCCAAGGCGGGCTGAGCCAAATAGACAAATGGCAGCCCAACTGCTGGATACAGATGACGTGTCCAACAGAAGAAGATCAGCAGATGCTGGAAGAAGAGTACAAGATTCCCGACTACTTCCTCTCCGACATCAGCGATACCGACGAGCGTGCACGCTACGAATACGACGACGGATGGATGCTCATCATCCTCCGTATACCATACGTGAAGGAGGTACGCTCGCGTACGCCCTACACCACCGTGCCTCTGGGCATCATCCACAAGCGCGACGTCACCATCACCGTCTGCTACTATGAGACCAACATGATGATAGACTTCGTCTCGTACCAGCAGAAGCGCGGCACGGGCTTTACCGACTATGTCGACATGATATTCCGGCTGTTCCTATCCTCTGCCGTCTGGTACCTGAAGCGCCTGAAGCAGATATCGATGCTCATCGAGAAAGCCAAGCGTAACCTGGACCGCGAGGTGAACAATGAGTCACTCATCGGACTGTCACGCCTACAGGACTCGCTGACCTACTTCAACACCTCCATCCGAGGCAACGAGAACCTGTTGCAGAAGCTGAAGTTCAAGCTGCAGATTGACGAATTGGATGCTGACCTCATCGAGGACGTCAACATCGAGATGACACAGGCCCGCGAGACCACCAGCATCTACTCCAACATTCTGGAGTCAACGATGGACACCTACCAGTCGATTATCAACAACAACATGAACACCATCATGCGTACGCTGACCTCAGCGACCATCATCCTCATGTTGCCCACGCTGGTAGCCTCGTTTTTCGGCATGAACCTCATCAACGGCATGGAGAACAGCCCTGTGGGTTTCATTGTTGCTATCATCCTTTCGGTAGGCATTTCTGTCATCTGTCTGTTCATTTTCAGGCATAAACGACTGATTTAATTCACTTTTTTGGAAAAAAATTAGGCCGTTTCAGAATTTTTCACTAATTTTGAAGCCTAATTTTGTATGTACTAACCCTATCATTCACTAAATCGATTAAGATGATGGACTCTCAAGTAAGCACTCCCATCGAGGAGCAGAATGCAAGCCTCTCTCCGGCAACTGACACGGAGAATGTAGAACAAAACGTACTTCCCGCTGAAGAAACAAGTGCGGCAAACAATGTGGAAACCGAACGCAAACAGTACGACAGCAAGAAAGCCGTGCTGGAGCGTGTACGCGAAATCGCCCACGGCGAAGAGGCTCCACAGAAGGAAGAGATTGACTACCTGAAGACCTGCTTCTACAAGTTGCACATTGCCGAGCGCGAAGCCAAGTTGAAGGAATACATTGACGGAGGCGGCGATCCCGAGCAATATCAGATTACGCCCGACCCTGAAGAGGAGGCTTTCAAGGCTGAAATGCAGCTCATCAAGGAGAAGCGCCAGCAGTTGTTCAAGGAGCTTGAGCAAGAAAAGCAGGACAACCTGCAGAAGAAACTGGACATCATCGAGAAGATCAAGGCCATGGTCACCTCACCCGAGGAGGCCAACAAGTCATACAAGGACTTCAAAGCCCTGCAGGACGAGTGGCGCGAAATCAAGAACGTGCCTGCTGAGCGTGCCAACGAGCTGTGGCGCAACTACCAGCTCTACGTCGAACAGTTCTACGACCTGCTGAAACTCAACAGCGAAGCCCGCGAATACGACTTCAAGAAGAACCTGGAGGCCAAGACCCGTCTCTGCGAAGCCGCTGAAAAGCTGGCTGAGGAGGCAGACGTCATCAGCGCCTTCCACCAGTTGCAGAAGCTGCATCAGGAATATCGTGAGACAGGTCCTGTCTCAAAAGAGCTCCGCGAGGAGATATGGAACCGCTTCAAGGCAGCCTCAACCGTTGTCAACAAGCGTTTCCAGCAACACTTTGACAGTCTGCGTGCCAAGGAAGAAGAGAACCTTGCCAAGAAGACCGCCCTCTGCGAGAAGGTCGAAGCCATCGCTGCCGAGGAGAACAAGGGCAGTGCCGACTGGGAGCGTCATACCAAGGAGATTATCGACCTGCAGGCAGAGTGGAAGACCATCGGCTTTGCACCACAGAAGATGAACGTCAAGATTTTCGAGCGCTTCCGTGCTGCCTGCGACGACTTCTTCGGACGCAAGGCTGAGTTCTTCAAGAACCTCAAGGAACAGTTCAAGGAGAATGCCGACAAGAAACGTGCCCTCATCGAGAAGGCCAAGGCCCTGCAAGACTCAACTGACTGGAAGTCTACCAGCGACAAGCTCATCAACCTGCAGAAGGAGTGGAAGACCATCGGCATGGTACCCAAGAAGCTGGGCGACCAGTTGTGGGAGGAGTTCCTCGGAACCTGCAACAAGTTCTTCGAGGCCCGCAATGCAGCAGGTGCCGGCACCCGTTCCGAAGAGCGCGAAAACCTGGAGAAGAAGCGCGACGTCATTGAGCGTCTGAAAGCTACAGCTGAAGAGGCTGGCGACCAATTGCAGGAGCGCGTCCAGAAGCTGGTAGAAGAGTATCAGTCCATTGGTCACGTACCCTTCAAGGAGAAAGACAAACTATACGAAGAGTACCACGCCGTCCTCGACAAACTCTACAAAGACCTCAACATCACCGTAGCCAAGCGCCGTCTCAACAAGTTCAAGGACAACCTCAAGCAGGTGGCCGAGCGTGGCGAAAACGCACTGGACAACGAGCGTGCCCGTCTGATGCGCCAGTACGAACAGCTGAAGAGCGAAGTGCAGACCTACGAGAACAACCTCGGCTTCCTGAATGCCTCGTCCAAGAAGGGCAACTCGCTCATCGACGAGATGAACCGCAAGGTCCAGAAACTCAAGGACGAAGTACAGCTGGTACGCGACAAGATCAAGGCCATCGACGCCGAGAACGCCGCCAAAGAATAAGGAAAACGCAAGAAAGAGACAAGTGTCTTGCCCTGAGAAACGTTGTTTTTGATTCAACGTTTCCCAGGGCAAGACCTTTTCTGCGGCCTCCATTAGTTCTGGTCGTGGTTCCGATACAAATATCTTTTGATAAATTACTTTTTGACTTTTGCCGTCCGATATCGTATACTTAATAAAAGACAGGCCAGCAATAGAAATGATACAGACAGACAGCGAAATCATCGCACGATGCCAGCGCGGCGACAAGGCCGCGTTTCGCGAGGTAGTGAAGAACTACCAGCGCATGGTATTCTCGCTATCACTGAAGATGCTGGCCGACGAGGAAGAGGCGAAAGATGTGGTGCAGGACACTTTTATCCGTGTCTGGCAAAGCATCAGAAACTACGACCCACAGAAGCCATTCAGGACATGGCTCTACACGATAGCCACGCGACTGTGTCTGGACCGGCTGAAACGTAAAAAGTCATTTATTCCTCTACCTGATGATGAATGTATGTTACACCGTTTCGCATCTGCCGACAGCCAGCGACAATTGGAAAACGCAGAGTGGACAGCCGTCGTGCGACTGCTGGCTGAGGGGCTGAGTGAGAAGCAGCGCATTGCCTTCACCCTCTGCCAACTCGAAGGACTCTCCCTGCAGGAGGCTGAAGAAATCACAGATATGGATGCCCGACAGTTGAAAAGCAACCTGTATGTGGCCCGCCAAACCATACGTAAACGACTAAAGGATTTAGGATATGAAGAAGATTAACGACATATTGACCCAGCTGCAACAACAGCCAGACATCAGCCATCCTGACGAGCTGACAGACCGCATCATGGACAGCCTGCCAGACATGGATGCACTGCCCGCCAATGACGAGCCGGGAAGACGACCTGCCCGTCGAGCCAGACTCTACATCTTCTCGGCAATAGCCGTTGCCGCCAGTGTTCTGCTGCTGCTCATGCTGAACGTAAATCAGGACATGAAGGAAGAAAAAAGGACTGCGCAGAACGAAATAATCCGTACGTCACCGAAACCAACTCCACACCCGGCTGGAACCAATTCCGCACCTGATAGAAATACCCCAAGAACCTATACAATTAGTAGCCGAGTGCTGACGGGAAAAACGCGTGTTTCTTCGACTGCCGACAGCCTCGACTACTATATCGCCAAGATAGAACGCGAACTGGCCCAAGTGGACGAAAGTCTCTATATAGAACGGATGCAGAAACTGATACACGCTGACGAGCGACTGCAGCGCATTGTCAACAACTATCTGTTTCACCAACTCGACAAGGACGGCCGTCCCATGGAGGCTATTAATACTAACAATGTAAACACGACAGAAAATGAAGAATAGACTATTGACAACAGCAGCCTGCCTGCTGATTCTGCTGACAGGACAGGCACAGGTGAGTGAATCCGCCCAGCGCATTCATGAGAAGATAGAGGCTTTTGTGGCCGCTGGCGAGTACAACGTCAGCAAAGGTGTGGTCATCAACAGCGACGAGGTGACGGGCAGCAAAACCACCTTATACAACTTTAGCATGATGTTCGCAGTGGAGAACACCACCGACTCTACGCTCTTGTTCAACCACCTGCGAGCCTTGGAGCAGACCCTGCGCCAAGAGACGGTTCATGCCAAGGAGGCCTATATCCATAACGGTTCGGAGGGCTTGCCGCTGATGCGTGGCGTGAGAATCAGTTATGGCAGCAAGCATGGCGGCATCAGCTTCAACGTCAAGTTCGACCTGCGGCAACGCGTCCGCCTGATAGCCTTCGATGAGTCCAATGGCCATGCATACGCCGTCATCTTGGTTTGGGAACAGCGCATCATCCCCGACCAACAGACTGGTAACCACTGGATGATGAACGGCAAGGTGTATGAAGTGTGGTGCAAGAAAAAGGATGGCACACCGTTCGTCCAGCCCATTGCGCCCATCTCATATAGCGGAACGGCAGAATATGCCGCTGAGCCTACTGCACCGAAAACCTACGAAGAACTGTTAGCCAAGGTGCGGAGTACCTGCGACATCTACCAGCGCGAGACGGAAGGAGGCAAGACGGCTGCAGTGGTCATTCTGCACAAGATGTGTGAGGGCTACCCTGAGAGACTGACCAACGAGCAGTACAACACGCTGATAGGCATCATCAATCCCTTCGTGGACGAGGCCAAAGGGCAACGTCACAAAGACATGTTTGCCTATACCTGCTATACGCTCTACAAGAAGAGCGAGTATTACCAGAAAGAGAGCAAGCAGCAGAAACGTCCTGCAATGATTCAGTCATCAACGGCTACCACAACACAGGCACGCAAGGTTGTCAGCTACAACTCCCTCATCGTCAACCAATCACCCGACCTGCAACTGGCGGAATGCCAGATTAGCGGAATTGCACCAAAAGACGCAGACAGCGTGACGCTCAGGCGCCTCGTGGTTCATGAGTACATGGGGAAATATCCCGTCAAGAACGGGCGCTTCTCGTTCACCTGCCAGTTGCCAAAGGATGAGGTTTGCTATCTGACTGCCGACCAGTTGAACACCACCTATTTCTGGGTCGACGGACAGCCTGTAAGCATTGACCTGCCTCATCGCTCCGCGAAAAGTTCTAAAGCATCGGTTCGTCGCAACGACTTCGTAAACAGGGCAGAGACAGAACGGCTGTGGATGCTAAGCCTCAAGGATAAGAAAGAAATAGACGAAGCTACGCAAAAGAGAATCCAACGTTTCCGTCAGACCATCTTCTCCGGCAAGGACAGTCTGCTGGCCACTTATGCACTCTTCCGCAACTATACCGAACTGACTTACGACGAACTGAAGCCGTTCCTGCGTCCAGACTACCGCTATGCCAACCACCCGCACTTGGCTCCTGTGCGTGAGTATGCTGCCGGACTGGAGAAGCGTCGTCCCAACACTCGCTATACAGACATCCTGCTGGCAGACACCTTGGGCGAGTATCACCAGCTGAAGGAATACATCGGGCAGGGCTATGTGGTGCTGCACTTTTGGGAGAGCTGGCAGCGTGGCGAATATGACATCCTGCCACAGCTGCGCACGCTTTATGACCAATATCATGCGACGAAGGGATTGCAGATAGTCAGTCTGTCTACGGACGGCATGGATAACGGCCAGCGCTGGAAAGAGCGCGTAAAGGAAGAACGACTGCCCTGGCCCCAGCTGAC
>CAMOWH010000049.1:0-15883 GCA_946628315.1 uncultured Prevotella sp. | reverse complement strand
GGCCTGAGGAGGTGCGCCAGCTGAGCCATCCCGAGCTCCAAGGCTCCGCAATGACCATAGAGCCTTTCCGTAGCATCATCAATCCCGATGACGATTTGTTTGCCAATCCTTCATCGATGATTGAGGCTATCCAGACCTATTGCAGGAATAGCGGCCAGCCAGTACCTGAGACTCCTGCTGAGATTTGCCGTTGCATCTTCGACTCCCTGGCCTTGCGCTATCGGCAGGTGTTCCAGTGGCTGAAAGAGTTCTCGTCGTTCGACCTCAGCGTGCTGCATATCATAGGAGGTGGTTCGCTCAACAAGTTCCTCAACCAGTTTACGGCCAATTCCTTGGGTGTCCAGGTGTTGGCAGGTCCACAGGAGGGTACGGCCATTGGCAATATCATGTTGCAGGCTAAGGCTTCCGGGCTGGTCAGCGACATCTGGGAGATGCGTCGCATCATAGCCAACTCACTGCAACTGGTGAAATACGAGCCTACAGACAAGGCACTGTGGGATCAAGGCTATGAGAAGTACCTGAAAATCGCCGATAAATAGTATAATTGTAAATAGTAAATCGTAAATAGTCAAATTGTAAATCATTATGGCAAAACCATTAGTAGAAACCAAAGCAAGAGTAGGTGTGTTCAGCATTGCGCTGCAGGCATACCTGCCACAGTTCCCTCAGCTCGTACCCGAGTTTGAGGCTCAGTATGCAGCCTTCAAGAAGACGCTGCCCGACACCATCGAGATTATTGACGGCGGCATGGTGACCACCAAGGAGCAGTCAATGGCTGCAGGCGACAAGTTCCGTGCAGCCGATGTAGACCTGGTCATCCTGCAGATGCTGACCTATTGTACCTCTTATAATATGTTGCCTGCCGTGCGCGATTTGGACGTGCCCGTCGTGATTGTCAACGTGCAGAAAAAGCTGGCCCCCGACTATGCCAAGACCGATATTCCCACCTGGCTGGGCGAACTCTATGCCTGTGGTGCCATCGGCGAGATGGTGGCCGACCTGAATCGTGCCGGCAAGCGTTCGGCAGTCATCACGGGAGTTGTCGAGGGTGGCGACCCTCAGGTGCAGGCAGAGATAGAGGACTGGTGCCGTGCTGCCCAAGTGCGCCGCCGCTTCCGCGATACCAATATCGCCCAGATAGGCCGTCCCTATCCAGGCATGATGGACCTCTATATTGACGAGACCAATCTCTACCACCGAATGTTCGTCTATACCAAGCAGTTCGACTGGGAGCAGATGTGGGCCATTGCCGACAATGTTACCGACGAGGCTGCCATCCGTGCCAAGGCACAGGACATCCTCGACACATTCGACATCGAGGGCGGCGGCACCATCGAGAAGGTCTGGGACATGGCCAAGTATGTCGTTGCCTTCGAGCAGTGGGTCAAGGACGAACAGCTGGGTATGATAGCTTCGCACTATGCAGGTTTTGCACAGGGCGTGGCCGGCAAACTCGACTCGATGTTGATTCCTGCCTTCTCCATGCTCATCAAGCAGCATACTGCCTGTGCCGTTGAGGGCGACATGAAGGTGGCTATGGCCATGTCTATCCTGAAGACCATCTCTGGTACCGGAACGCTGGCCGAGATGTATAGCATCGACTTCCCGAAGGACATCTGTATTATCGGTCATTCGGGCTCTGGTGACTTTGACATCTCGCAGGCTAAGAAGCCCACGATGAAGATTGTCCCTGTGTTCCATGGCAAGACCGGTGGCGGTTATCTGACACAGTTCTATCCTCCGACGGGCCCGGTTACCTATCTGGCTATCACGCAGGATAAGAACGGCGTCTTTAAGTTTGTGGCAGCCGAGGGCGTCAACGAGGAAGGTCCCATCTTCACCTTCGGTGACACCAATATGCGCACCAAGTTCTCGTTGCCGTGCCGTGAGTTCGTCAACAAGTGGAGCGAGGCAGGTCCTACCCACCACATGGCTGCCGCCGTGGGTCACCACATCGACACCATCCTGAAGGTGGCCAAGATTCTGAATATTGAGTGTGACGTGGTCTGTAGGTAGTTGACAATTGATAATTGACAATTATGGCAAATAGTGGAAGTTTGAAGAGTACCATTGCGGTATCTCTGACTAATTATCTGGATGCGGGGGCTATTGTGGCCGGTGCCAGCGGACTGACGCTGTGGCAGAACTATCTGGGCCTTTCGGAGGTTCACTTAGGCTGGCTCAACTTCATCTCGGCAAACTGTCTCGGTGCTGCCATCGGTGCTATCATAGGCGGCTTCTTGGCCGACAAGTACGGGCGCAAGTTCATCTTCACCTACAATATGCTGGTCTATATGGTCGGTGTGCTGACGGTGATGTTCAGCGTTAACTTCCCCATGCTATTGTGCGGCTTCCTCATCACGGGCATCTCCGTGGGTGTGGGCGTGCCGGCATCGTGGACCTATATCTCTGAGTCGTCAGAGGTCAACAACCGCGGTCGTAACATCTGTATCTCCCAGATGTCGTGGGGCTTCGGCCCCATGTGCATCCTGCTCCTCGGTATGCTTTTCGCCCCCGGCGGCTACCTGTTCGGATGGGTAGAGTCCGTTGCCCAGGTCTTTGGCGGCAGCGACCTGCCGGCAGAAGCCGTCAATGCCTTCTCTTCGCGCATTGTGTTCTTCTCGCTGTTCGTCGTGGCCTTTATTGCCTGGAACCTCCAGCGTCAGTTGCAGGAGAGTGCCGAGTTTGAGGCCAATAAGTCGAAGCAGTCGGGACTCATGGACAACATCAAGGTACTGTTCTCCAACAGCATTGCCGTCAAGACGGTGTGCTTTCTGGCCACCATCTATCTGACGTGGAACCTCGTAGCCTCGGTCATGGGCTTCTTCCAGCCGCATATCTACGAGACGGCAGGCGGTGTGAGCAACGAGCAGGCCAACTGGATGAACTGCATCCAGTGGGCCATCATCGTGGGTGTGACATTCATCGTGTCGAAGCTTATCGACAAGACCCCCCATAAGCTCATTTACACCTTCGGACTGCTGGCAGCACTCTGTGCGTGGCTCGTCATCGTCACCATTGGCGTCAACGGTCCTGCCGGCTTGTGGGCCTTTGCCATCCTCTGGGGTGTGCAGGGCGGAGCCTCGCCGCAGATATTCTATGCCTTGTGGGGCAGCGAGCTGTTCCCCGCCAAGTTCCGTGCCGGTGCCCAGGGACTGATGTTCTTCATCGTCCGTGGCCTGTCCGCCCTGTGGGGACTCGTCTTCACCTATATCTATGGTGAGAACGGCGAGGGATTCATCATTGCAGCATACTGTATGATAGTCCTGCTGCTCATCTCGCTGGTGGTAGGCATCATTGGTGCTCCCAAGACCCGTGGCCGTGCGCTGGACGACATCGTCAGGGAACGTTACGGAGAAAACTATTAAAGTCGAAACATCGACACAATGAAATAATAAGAAAAGAATATGAAATCAATTTTAGAAGGCCGCCCCGAATTGAAAGCGGTTGTTTATCAGATTGCCGAGGTGACGGGATACCTCTGGCAGAAAGGCTGGGCTGAGCGTAACGGTGGCAACATCACCGTCAACGTGACTGAGTATATGGACGACGAGTGCAGGCAGATGCCCGCCATTGCCCCCGTGAAGCAGATTGGCATGACGCTGCCCCAGCTGAAGGGAAAGTACTTCTATTGCAAGGGAACTGGCAAGCGTATGCGCGACCTCGCCCGCGAACCCATGCAGAACGGCAGCATCATCCGCATCTGCGACGACTGTGCCAGCTATGAGGTCATTGCTGACGAGCCCGTAGTGCCTACGTCAGAGCTGCCTACCCACCTGGCACTCCAGAACCACCTGCTGGAGACAGGCTCGTGCTACAAGGCCACCCTCCATACCCACCCCATCGAGCTGGTAGCCATGAGTCATATCCAGCGCTTCCTGAAGGGCGACGAGATGACCCGCGTGCTGTGGTCCATGATTCCGGAGACGCTGGCCTTTGCCCCGCTGGGCATCGGCATCGTACCCTACGCACTGCCCTCGTCGGTAGAACTGGCTCAGGCCACGCTCGAACAGATCAAGACCCACGATGTGGTACTGTGGGAGAAGCACGGCACCGTAGCCGTCGGCCAGGACATCATGGACGCCTTCGACCAGACCGACGTGCTCTGCAAGGCCGCCAACATCTATATGTGTGCCCGCGCCATGGGCTCTGAGCCCGACGGCATGACCGGAGAGCAGATGCGCGAAGTGCAGGACGTATTCAAGCTGCCCAAACAGCGCCCCTGCTGATATAAGAATCCCCTCCTTGCCGAAACAAGGAGGGGATTTCTTTTTTACCCCAATACGTCATCTCCTTCATCAGCCTACGAATCACCTCACCCAATCCGTTGTTGGCATCTTTTATCTCTTTTCCTTTGTTATTTCAGATTTTTATTCGTAACTTTGCCCCAAGATTAAGAATTTATTTCATATGACAGAGTTTGCACAGCGTATTTCAGAAACCCCGATGGCTCCATACACTGACTTGCTTCGTAGTATGCAGCCAAAAGACATGCGTATTGTCGTTTCATTCCTGCAAGAGGCCTTGGCTGAAGCTGAGAAACCACATAAAACGGCATCTGAGATTATACGTGAAAAGTATAAGAACTTGACTATTTCACCAGAGACGAAAGAACTGATTGAAGGTCTTTCTCTGTCGAGAGATGAGATGGATGACGAAAGGACAAGATATATATTGGGATACAAATGAAGAAGAAAGTCTTTCTTGATACAAACATCCTGATGGATTTTGTTGACAATCGCGTAAACATTGAATATGCCAAGACAATTGTTGAACTGGGTAAGACGGGAGTTATTCAATTGTTTGCCTCTTATCTGTCGTATGCCAACATGGGATATATACTTCGCAAAAGATCTCTGAAGGAACGTTATCATCTGATACGCCTTGCCAGAGAGATTGCAACCGTAGTTCCATGCGATGTCACTCAACTTGATGCAGCTATTAACCATCCTGTCAAGGACTACGAGGATATGTTGCAGTACCAAAGCGCATTGGCTGCGGGATGCGATGTAGTGGTCACAAATAACAAACGTGACTTTCAAGAGTTCTGCCAGCTGCCTTTTCTGAGTTCCGAAGAATTCCTTTTGCAACTTGAAGATTGAATACTTTTCTTTCATTTCTTCGTCGTCATCTTTTCGTACATCTTGAACAAGCACTCCAGGCGGGCTTCGTCTGAGGTGAAGGGATAGCCGGGATAGCAGTTCTCCACTATCAGGTCCAACTGATGGTAAGCCTCGCGCAGGTCGTATTCCTCTCGCGTGGGTCATGGGGCAGACATATGCCCCGTCTCCACCAGCAGAATCAATAGTCTGTACCCCATTCCCCACCGTTAGTCCATCGGCTTAATCATCGACTCGATGAACTGGATTTCCTCATCTGTCAGGTGGTACTTCGCATAGAGGTCGGCATCTGTCCAAGGACGGGTGAAGTCCTGAAGGGGGACAAATTGGAAACGCTCTGGTGATAAATGCTGTGAAGTCATTGTTTGAAGAATTAGAAAACGCGTAAACCGACACCTCAAATAATGCAGGCAATTTTCAGCCTCAACATAATTATTGAAAGTATCACCAACAAGGAATGTTTGTGTACACACTTCTTTGGGATTCAGGATTTGAGATGAACTTAATAAAAGATACATACCATTTTTATCAGAGCCACCACCTCCTGGTGCAGCCATCGTAAAGATAACTTTATATTTCTCTATCCAATCTTTGTTTCGCTCCACCTCATCAGTGGAGACATATGTAATAGTACCATTACTACCATACAATGCAAGAGAATTATCAAAAGGTTGGGGTCTACCTTTAAAAGTAGTAATAAAACCAAAAGGCGTTTGCCCGCTGACAGTTTCAGCCATAGTTCTTTCGTGTTTTATTTTTACTTTCTCTATTATAGGTAATGCATCATTCCGTCTTATAAAAACACCGAATTGATTTAGATTACGCTCCTTTCGGGTTATCTTCCCTTTATGATTTCCAGTAAAATCGCATAGACCATGATAAGATTTGTCCCATAAAATATAATTAATTCCTCCAGCTATGTCAGCAGTTGGGAATAATTCTCTGGCATCTAAGAAATCACTTATTTTCCGCAGTCTGTTATCATTAAGCATTTTACTTCTAAATTCATCTAAGCCTCTACCACCTGTAAACCATCGCGATGGGAAAATCATGGACATATAGTTGGGTTTCATTTGGATAGAGATATCGACAAACTTATTGAATATCAACATTCCATAGTTATCCTTCTTTTCGCCAACATTCACCTGATACGGCGGATTGCCTACTATTGCGTCAAACTTCATATTTGTATCTTGATTGATTTTCCAGAAGTGTTTACCATCACGGAAAGTGTTGACAACAGCCTCTGGGCGTTCTGAAATGTTTTGGATTAAATCTTTGTAATATTGTGCATTCACACGGGTATTGCGGAAACCAGCAAGGGTGCGCTTGGTGATGCTCTTGGCCATCGGTGTCTTGCAGACCACCAGAATATTCTCCTCAATGGTGGCATCCCATAAGTTCATGGCAAAGCCGTGGCTGACCTCACCATACTTTGCTCTTGCTGCCTCTATGCGAGAGCGATAGATGTTATATGCAACGTATAGCGGATAGAGACCACTCTTCGAGTTGATTTCCAAGATATGGGCCTCAGGACGGAATACATCACGTGTCACCTTACCCTGATCTACATAGCGTGGAATGGATAATGGCTGCTGGAACGCCTCGTCATAGAAGCACCAGCCACCAAGACAGTCGCTCATGTGCATATTGACCACTCGCCAAGGTGTGAGTACCGTCTCCTTGTCAGGATTGCGGAAGGTGTTGAAGATGGCAGAGATACGCTCTATACGCTCCTCTATGGTGAACTTGTCTGCTGCACGTGCCATCTCACGGATGCGCTTGCCAGCCTCACGGAAGATGTCTGGGTCGTAGTATTTCTTGAATTTCTCGAAGCGTTCCTTATCTACGCCTTTAGGCATAAATTCCTCCCACGACTGATCATCAATCAGCGAAGCAAAGTTTTCGATGGTGATTTCTTCATCCTCACTCTTTAGTTCAGCACCATATATCAAAAGCGGCATACGAATACTTATTCCTCGTAAGATGCTGATAGCATTACGCCGCTGATTGCTCATAGCTTTCAGTTCGTCAAGCCGTGCCTGTTCCTCTGGTGTGCGTTCCTTCTTAGGTTTCTTCTCCAGTTTCTCCTTTTCTTCGTACTGTTCGTCTGTGAAGCCTTGGTTGTTTACGTCAATATCGCCAGACTTTGCCATCGCTTTGGTTTGTCCGATGGTCTTCTTCAGCTCGTCAAAATCCCTCAGTTCTACATCTGTCAGCTTCAGCAGTTCGTCGTTATAGAGCGCACCGTCCTCAAAACCGCACTGCACCACCTTCTCTATCTGCGCCTTCTTCAGCTGCCCCATCATCTTGTTCACATCATAGGGCTTCATCTGGCTGCCGTCGATGGAGATGATAGGACAGAAGTTCAGGAAGTCGCCAAGTATCCTTCGGTCTTCTTCCGTCTGCTTGCCAGCCTTGGCCGACACCTTGGCGGTTTCTGCCAGGACTCTCAGCGTGCGGTCTGGTGCAAAGTCGAAGGCATAACATTGTTCCTTCATGCGTCCGTGATTGGTGAAAGGCGTCTGCACACGGAAGATGGTCTGCATATATTGTGCTGCCGAAGTGCTGAAGGAGCCAGCCATCATGAATACAGCCGTCCACGGCTTGATGCTGACACCTGTTGTCAATCGCCCGCAACTCAGTGTGATGGTATAGGTCTCGTCAGGGTCTTTGCCGATGGCATCGTTTACCATTCTCAGTGCTTCCTTGTTCTCCTCATCCTCATCGCCGTTGCCAGCTACATTCACCGTCTGAAACATGCCAAACACAGGGTGTTGTTTCAGCTTGGTGCTCAAGGCTCTTGCAGCCTTTACGCCAGGGACGAGCCAGAGCGTGTGACGGAAGATGCGTCGGAAGGTCTCGTTGCTGTAGGGATAAAGGCTGTCCTTGTCGTCTTTGCAAAGCAGATTGAGGAAACGGTCAACATCGGCATCATGGATAAACGTGTCGTCGTCTCTTGTACGGAAGAACTCGCGGAAGTTGAATGCTTTCTCGTCTTCCACATATTCAGACATCAGCGTGCCCAGGTCGTAGGTGTAGATATTGATAGCTGGCAGCGAGGCGTAGGGATTTGGCTCGTAGGGGTTATCTGTAGCCCATGCTTGCTTGGCTTTTTGCTCCATCACGTAGTCCCAGGTAAATATCTCCTCCTCACTGTAGTCGTCGAAAAGGTTAAAGGGTGTGCCAGACAGTTGCAAGACCTTGGTATTCTCTTTGACAAGTTCTTTCAGTACGTTCTGGCCGAGTTCCGTCTTGGTGCCTTCATGGGCTTCATCGACTATCACGAAGTCCCACGGGGTCTTGAATATCTCGTTGTTCTTGTCGAACTTGCCGCCCACTTGTTCTGAACCTCTGAGGTCTTGCATGGAGGCAAAATAAACATACTTGCCACCCTTCTTCGCCAGTTTCTCCAATACGCTGAATTCCTCGCCATTTCCTCTTGAGCCATAGTGATAGTCTATGCGGTCGTAGAATATCTTGCCAAAATCTTCAAACCATCCTTTATCTACCACAGGACGGTGAGTTAATATTAGGGTTCGAGTAAAATTCTCTTCCTTGACCACCTGCAGGGCAGAGAGTGTCTTGCCGAAACGCATCTTCGCATTCCAAAGCATCTGATTGCCTTTTTTGAAACGCTTGCAAGTTCTGCTGATGGCCTCTAGCTGCTCAGGACGGAAGATGATAGGCGATTGGCCTTGCGTGATGGCTGAAGGGTGCAGACTCGTTTCACCGTGTTTCACAGCACTGATGGCTTTCTTCACGGTTTCCAAATCACAGCAAAACCATTCGTCAGCACCAGTAACTCCTTCAAACTCTTTTCGCTTGACGCCGCTCCTTTCCAACACCTTATGCACTTGCTTGTCGTTGAAACTCATAATCATGCCATTGCGTACAAAGATGCTGATTTCCGTATGCAGCAGTTGGTAGGCTATGCCTGCTGTCTTGGTGTATTGCCGTATTCGCTTGTGGGCAGCCTCCTTTAGGGCAGCTGAATTACTGATGAGGTCTGAGCCGTCGTCCTCGTCGAGTGTTGTCTCGCCTATCTTCAGGCAGTCACGATGCCGCTCGTCGTCGATGGCGAAAACGTAAATGAGCTTTGATTTCAGTGATGATTCAAAGGTAGCCATAGGTTTCTGTTATTTCAGTAGGTCAATAAATCGTATTTTCTTCTTGTCGTTCTTCCAGTCGCGTATCAGGCAGTACCGGCCATTATGTCGGCGCATGTCGTCTTGCTGACAGCCAGGGCAGTTGACCAGTTTCTCCTGTTCGCCAAAGAGCGTGGGTTCTTTCTCCATCACGCCATTTCGGCAAGAATCAGGCACCACGCCCTTCAGTCCGTCCATCTGCCAGAGGTTCCAGGAAATGATGTAGGCTATGTAGTTGACGGATTTTAGCAGAGGGGCTTTGTGGAACTTCTCCTGATAGTATTCGATGAAGGTCCAAAGCAGGGCTTCGCGAGCCAGCAGCAGGTTGTCGCCCTGCCACTCGAAGCCGTAGATGTTTTTGTAGGCCGCTTGTGCCCATTCCAGCCATTCGCCGCTCGTATCCACATTCTCGCTGACGACCCGCAGTTTCCTATCGAGCAGTCCTATCCGCTGACTGATGGGGATAGGCTCGCCCGTAGTGGCATCATAGCGACTCACAATGTAGGGCGCTTCGCCGCAGGTCATCTCCATACGGGTGGCACGAACATAATCTTTCCATGTCTTACCCTCTGGGAATTCTATCTTATTGGCAGTGGCCTGCCAGGTGTGGTTTGTAGCATCTTCTGTGTTGAATACATCCGTTCGTCCAAACCATGCCTCGTCCACCAGGTTGTTCTGGGCATTACAGACCCACGAAGGGGTGAACACCTCTGCCATATCCTTGGCTCTGTCCGTCTGCTCCGCCTTGGTTTTGAGCACACGAGGGCGGATTACCATACCCCGCTGGCCAGTAATCAATGCTGGCAGTATCGGAGCATGATAGTCATACCCTCTTCCAAGCGTCTCATAGTCGTGAGTAGCCCAGAAGATATTCTGTCCTGTGGTATGGTCGAGCAGCAGTATATCAAGCACTGGGGCTGACAATGCCAACAGGTCGTCCTCAATGATGTCAATCAACAGAGGACTCTTGTCTTTGTCTGGCATTCTTTGCGCTTATAGCTTTAGGACAATAAACACTTATCGGAATCTTTGGGCCTTCACGATGCAGGACCTCTACACACGAAAGAAGCGTGTCCGCTCCTTATCGAATGTAGAGGCCCTGAGAAAGCCCAGTAGAATGATAAGTGACGTCCACGCTATAAGCGCGAACATTCACAATTATCGTTATTCTACTTGGAATAAGAAATTTCTCAGGTTTCTACATTCTCCTAATAACTGTTCATGTCGTTATTGTTTTACCCTCAAAATCCTACTGCCACCCTGCGCTCAGGGACTCCTGCCATCAGGCGTGCGTCGTTTACGACGATTGGCCGTAGTGGATGCAAATATAAGCAAAATTATCGACTTGGCCGCATGATTTCAGAGAAAAATGTTGCAGGCGTATTAAATTCCTGAACTTTCTTCGTTTTTTGTGCTGTTTTGTTTACTTAAAGGGTTGGCATCCTTGTACCTCACCCTTGCAGACACGGGAAAAAGAACTGAACTCAGCGAGCCGTAATCTCGTCTTCAACGAGCCGTAATCTCGTGGCAAGCGAGGCGTAACCTCGCGGGGCGAGTTATGGACGATTGAAATGTCAACTGTCCCACGAGCTCCGCTCGCTTTGTACCTTTAGGTCAAAGAACTCTCATTGCGAAGCCACACTCGCCAAGCGAGAACTGTCAACTTCAAAAAACTCCTACTCTCCTACTGTCACGGGGCTGGAAGGCCGATGTACAAAGGGTTTGAGCTGCGGTAGGTGTTGCAGCAACTCCTACCATACTCCTACCATCATTACTATTATTGCGTAGTCTTATTTAGATATAATACTATGCTTTTTTGATATTTTTAGGGTGTAAATATATTTCGTAAAATGCGACTGGCTTTGCTCTGCTGATTGCAAAAGACTGATAGGGAGGGCGTTTTTACTGGCTGGGCTGCCAGAAAATTTTCCCTGCCTAAGAAAAAATATTTCTCTTTAATACTAACCATTTTTTCTTTAAAGGTAACAAATGTGGAATCCGAAATGAGTCTCTGTTTTGTTGTGATATTTCAATTTCTCTGCAAAATTTGGCACGAATTGAATTGTTAAATCGCGTCTTTTTGGCGGGAAAATTTGTGAACCGCAAATGTTTTTACTAACTTTGCAGCCAGAAAGCCTTGACCTTATGAGGAAAATACGTGAGGAAAGGAGAGACACATTATTAAATAACTAAAATCTTTATTTTGCATGAAAAAAGAATTGACTATTCATGGTGAGACCCCCAATGTCTCACAGGAGAGAGCGCTCTTAATCGAGTTGTATCTACAAGAACATTTTGAATTCCGCAACAATGTGCTTAACGGCAAGGTGGAATATTGCTGTAAGGACCAGGCGGGCGATACCTACCGTCCGCTTACGGAACGTGCGCAGAACAGTATTGTGCTCAGTATGTTGCGCGAAGGGCTGGACGATGAGGGCAATCCTAAAACCCTCGTCAGGCTCTACCTGAATTCGGAGTCGGTGCCTGCTTATGACCCTATCCGTGACTACTTGGAGCATCTGCCAAAGTGGGACGGACACAACCACGTGGCAGACCTCTTCAGTCGCTTGCCTGGCATCACTTTTGAGCAGGCTGGCTACTTGGCCGTCTGGCTCCGTTCGGCTGTCGCGCATTGGCTGCAGATGGATACGCTGCATGGAAACGAGTGTGTGCCCACGCTTATCGGTGCACAGGGCTGTGGCAAGACCACCTTCCTGCGCCGCCTGCTGCCCCAGCATCTGCGCCAGTACTATCTGGACCATCTGAACCTCTCGAACAAGTTTGACAAGGAGATGGCGCTGACAAACAATCTCTTGGTGAACCTGGATGAACTGGATGCCATCCGCCCCTCGCAACATGCTGCCCTGAAACAGACACTCTCGAAGAGTAAGGTGAACGGTCGTCCCATCTATGGTGCAAGCCAAGAGGACAGGGTGCGTTACGCCTCGTTCGTGGCCACCACCAACAATCCCCACCCGCTGACGGATGCAACAGGTAGTCGCCGATATATCTGTCTGCAGATTCCTGAGGGACAGTATATCAATAATGTGGGTGAGATTGACTACGACCAACTTTACGCACAAGTGCTGCATGAAGTGAGGGACGAGCGGGCTCCCTATTGGTTCTCGAACGAGGAGGTAGCACGTATTCAGGAGTTGAACCAGAACTTCATGGAGCAGAAGGATATGGCCGAACTGGTGAAGGCTTGTTTCCGCAAGCCTAACGATGGTGAGGCCGTAGTGCCGATGATGGGGTCGAAGATGCTGGAGGTAATCAAACATTCATTCCCAACACTGACTATCAACCCCAGTGCTAAAATTCAGTTAGGGCTTGCTCTGAAGGAGTTGGGTTATGAGAATGTGCACTATGGCAATGTGGCTCATTATAAAGCTGTACCAAAGAAGGTTGCATAGTAGGAGTGACGGTAGGAGTATGGTAGGAGTTGCTGCAACACCTACCATGCTCCAATTCCTTTCTGTATCGGCCTTTCAGCCCTATGACGGTAGGAGGGTAGGGGTTAGTGAATGTGTCTTACCCTGGAAAAGGGGCGGAATTAGGTTTACTCGAAGATTTTGAAGGCATAGCCTTGTGCGAGCAGCCATTCGATGGATGCGGGGAGGGCGGTGTGCAGCTTGTCGATGCTCTTCAGTGAGTCGTGGAAGGTGATGATGCTGCCGTTGCGGGCATAGCGCTTGACGTTGTTGAGGATGTCGTCTGCGGTCATCCACTTGGAGTAGTCGCGGGTGACGAGGTCCCACATGACTACCTTGAACTTGCGGGAGAGCCAGGCATACTGGCTGAGACGCATCCATCCGTGAGGGGGACGCACCAGATTGGTGTGCAGGTAGGCATTGGCTTTCTCGACGTTGTAGCTGTACTCGCGAATGGTGTGGCTGAAGCCTCCGATGTGGTTGTGGGTGTGGTTGCCGATGCGGTGGCCTTCGTCGATGACGCGCTGATGGAGCTCGGGATATTTGCGGGCGTTGTCGCCTACCATGAAGAAGGTGGCCTTGATGTCGTAGCGCTTCAGTACGTCAAGGATGAAAGGGGTGGCCTCGGGTATGGGACCGTCATCGAACGTCAGGTAGACTGCGTGTTCGCGACGGTCCATACGCCATAGTGCCTTGGGGTATAGCCAGCGTAGCCATTTGGCTGGTTGCTCGATAAACATATCAGTATCCTAAATTGCCGCCTTTGGACTCATAGAAAGCTGCCAGCTGGTTGAGTTCTTTCATGTGCTTGTCTGACCACTTCTGGTCGAAGGTGTCGGCCAGGCCGATGAGTTGCTGCATGATGTATAGCTGGACGGCGCAGTCGTTCTGGGCTGCCTCGAAGCGGAAGCCGTCGAGGTTGCAATACCAGCGCATATACTGTGAGGCCGACTTCCATAGGTCGTCCATGATGGCGAGGGCTTCCTGCTTGTTGCCTAATGATGCCCAGCTGCGGGCCATGTCCATGGAGCCGGAGGTGTAGTTGTGGGCTACGTTGTACGAAGGAATCTGCCTGGCGGTGTAGCGCAGCACTTTCTCGGCCTTCTCGTTCTGTCCCTCGATGATGAGTTCATAGGCCAGCTTGGCCATGATGCGGCGGTGAGTATAGCACATACGCATGACGGTCTCGTCCAGATAGATGCCCTTCTGGTCGATGCCGCCGAACTTGAAGCGGTTCATGACGTTGTGGTAGGTGCGACGGGTGTCGAAGTTCTTCACCCCGTCAATGGGCTTGCCGCCGTCGCTGGTGGTGAAGGGTGTGATGCGGTAGACCAGGCCTTCGGTAATGGTGTTGTCGCCCAGGTTGATGTAGTTGTCGTCGCCTACGGAGACTGCTACGTAGATGGGGCGGGTCCAGTTGCACTCTGCCAGCATCTCCAGAATCATCAGGTCACCCTTGTAGAGTGCGTGCTTGCCCTTCAGCGAGATGACCATGCGGTCGGGGATGGAGTCGGCGGCCATCATCATGCCGCTCTTGCGGACGGCTTCCTTGTCGATGGTCATATAGAGTGTGTCGGTAGGAATGATGTGCAGGTCCGGGTTCTTGGAGCGTACCCAGTGCTTCAGCACGTTCTTCAGCTCGAAGGGGTCGTCGCCGAACTGCTGGCGGGCCTCCTCGGGATTCTCGCGGTAATGGGCAAGTACGGCCTCCTTCATGTCTGGCTCTACCGTGATGTACTCGTTGGTGCCGGCACAATATTCGATGCGCTCCCAGGAAATGGGTACTGACGGCGAGTCGTAGGCTGGACGGCGCATCTGGTCGATGTACCAGTCGGTCTGCAGGTAGGAGAGGTTGCAGACGCGGGCGTCGGTACGCACACCCTCGACATCCTGATTGTACCACAGGGGGAAGGTGTCGTTGTCGCCATTGGTGTAGATGATGGGGTTGCCCTCGTCCTGTAGTGACATGAGGTAGTTCTGACCGAAGTCACGGCAGGTGTAGCGGCCGGAACGGTCGTGGTCGTCCCAGGTCTGAGAGGCCATCTGGACGGGGACAAGCAGGCATAGCACACTTACCACCGAAGCCAGTACGACGGGACTGACCTTCTTCAGGGCCTCGTCCAGCATGTCGATGATGGCTGCCACACCGATGCCGCACCAGATGGCAAAGGCATAGAACGAACCGGCGTAGGCATAGTCGCGTTCACGGGGCTGCATGGGTGTCTGGTTCAGGTAGATGACAATGGCCAGGCCCGTCATGAAGAACAGGAAGAATACTACCCAGAACTGACGGATGCCGGTCTGGTCGGTCTTGGAGCCGTGATGCTTGGCCAGTGACTGCCAGAAGAGTCCGATGAGTCCTAACAGCAGGGGGAGACAGTAGAAGACGTTGTGTCCCTTGTTCTCTTTCAGGTCGTCGGGCAGCAGGTCCTGGTCGCCCAGGCGCCAGTTGTCAAACCACTCGAAGCCCGAGAGCCAGTTGCCGTGTTCCAGCTCGCCGTTGCCTTGCAGGTCGTTCTGACGGCCGGCAAAGTTCCACATGAAGTAGCGCCAGTACATGAAGTTGCACTGATAGCTGATGAAGAAGCGCAGGTTCTCGAACTGTGAGGGTACCTTGACGCTGACCATTTCGCCACAGCGGTCGTACTGTACCTCGCTGCCGCTGACACCACCCATCCACGACTCGTAGGCGTCGCGGTGGGCAGAGCTATACATACGGGGGAACAGCATGTTCTGGGCATATTTGTATTCGTCCTTGGTGCGGACTACGAAATACTGGTCTTTCTCGTCGGCTGATGCCTTCTCCTTGCGCTGCCATACGGGGTCGCCCTTCTTCATGACAGGACGGCAGTATTCGCCGTCTTTCTCCAAAGCGACCTGTGAGGTGTAGGCCTGACCGTAGAACAACGGGCGCTGGCCGTACTGTTCGCGGCCCAGATATTCGCCCAGGGTGAAGATGTCCTCGGGTGAGTTCTGGTCCATCGGAGGATTGGCTGCCGAGCGGATGACGATAAGCGCATAGCTGGAGTAGCCAATCATCAGCATCAGCATACAGAGCAGTGAGGTGTTCTTGATGCGGGCTGTTACCAAGGCCTTTGGCTGTTGGCCTTTAGCGGTTTGCTTGTATTGCAGCACGAACCACATGACGGCCAGTACAACCAGGCCGATGATGAAGGCTGACCAG
>CAMOWH010000048.1:0-16197 GCA_946628315.1 uncultured Prevotella sp. | reverse complement strand
GCCCAGACGCAGCGAGGCATCAATGCCCTTGAACAGGCTGTCAGGACCTTCCTCGCATCAGCCGATGTGAAGAGCAAGGATACCCACTGGAGCCACAGTCAGGAACAGTGGTGCTTCAAATATGTTGGTGCGGGCGACACGCTGGCGATGCCTGCATCGCTCTCTGCCCTGCACAAGGCCTTCACCCAGAACGTGTGCTATGCCACAGCCAGCTACTTCCATAGCCCGGCTGACGGGCCGATGCCGTTCTCCATCCTGCGCTTCGTGCGCAACGACTCGTTCTTCAGCCACATCACGGGAACCGCCCGCATCAAGGACAACCACCACTTCTACCTCATCAACTTTCAGGATGCGAACGGGCTGAACAGCTACCATCTGAGCTGGTGTACCACCACTTTTCGCGACCGCAACGGACGGCCCTTCACCACCATCGACGGCTGCATCAACCACTACTTCGGGGGCATCTGGCGCATGGACAAGTTTGAACAGAATGACCCGTGGCAGATGAACACCCAGCGCATGAACCGCCCCATCAGCAACGACGACTTGTCGAAGTATGAGACACTGACTGCCCAGCTGAGATACCTCGCCGACACCTACCAGACGCAGAAAGCCAAGGGCAACGAGAAGGGCTGCGATGCTACCGTCTACATGCTGAAGAAGGTGTGCGACGGCTTCGACGGCCAGCTGACCCATCAGCAGTTCAGCGACCTTGCCCAGCTGACGAGTACCATGAAGGAAGACAAAAGCAGCGAGCAGCGTAGCCGGATAGCGCGTCGGGCAAATAGTGCGCTATGGAAAAAAGTGGTCACCGGTAAGCTGGTAGGGAATATACGCTCGTGGGCTTCGAACGACGTACTCTTCATGCTGCCCAACCAATGTCGGGTGATGGACGAGCGGTATGACTATGGTTTCGAGAAGCAGAAGGAGGTGAAGGTCACGCTGACGGGACATACCGACAGGCGGAGCCAACTGGTGAGCGTACAACTGAAGCATCCCAAGATGAAACCCTATGCCGTAGCCGTCGACAGCGGGCGCTTTGCATTCTCCATGTCGATGGCTGAGCACCAGCTGATAGAGGTGACCGATGACCAGGGGCACAGCATCGTGCTCTTCACCGACTCCGTGCCTGTGGAGATAGACCTCACGCTGATGACCCTCAGCGGCTCGCAGCTTAACAACCGCTTTGCCGACTGTCAGCGCCGCTTGCGGGCCCTGCTGCCTGAGCGACATCTGTATATGCACCTGATGGACGACCTCGATGACACGGTGGTTGACGAAGCAGGCTATCAGCAGTTGGTGGCCGATGCCCACCAGTTGCAGATGGACATCATCCGAGAAAATCAAGACAACCTGATACCCGTCTGGTATCTGGCAGAGAACTACACCACGATGTCGCATCAGGAACTGTACCCCTGGATTCAGCCCGGCCTGCCCTACGCCGACCATGTGGCCCTGCAGCCCGCACGAGCCTACTACGAGGGACTCGGGCAGCGACTGCCGGGCAAGCTGTTTGCGGATGCCGCCTGCATCGACACCGCGGGAGTGAGCCATCGCCTGAGCGAATACATCGGGCACGGCGACTATGTGGTGCTCTACTTCTGGTCATCCATGAACTACATCACGCGCAACGGCACCAAGGTCATGAAACAACTCCATAAACAGTATGCCGGCAAGAACCTGCGAGCCATCGGACTCTCCATCGACACCAATAAAGATGTCTGGCAACAATACATCAGGAGCCGCAAGCTGACCTTCGACCACCTGTCGACACCCGAGGGCAATCCCCATGCCGACCTATGGGACCAGGAACTGCTCAAGGCCTACGGCATCCACTCGCTGCCCGAGACCATCATCTTCGGGCCTGACGGGCGCATCGTCTGCACAGGATTGACGGGCGACGAACTGCTGCAGAAAATAGCAAGCCTGCCTGTCAAGTAGACAAAACAACTATCTTAATAACAACCCTATGAAGAAAAGTATTCTGATACTCTTCTTAGCCCTTGGTGTGTCTGCACTTTGGGGCCAAGAAGCAGAGAAAGAGAGGAACATCTGGCTGCACGGCCGAGTATGCGATTCCTTCACTAAAGCCCCCGTACCGAAAGGCGGACGGGCCTCACTGCTACGGGCAGACTCTACCGTCGTGCAGGACACCATCTCGCTGATGGAGCGCAGTAGCTACATAACGGGCAGCAAGCGTACCGTCAGCATGGAGTACCCTCTTATCATCCGTGAGCCAGGCCGATATATCATCAAGGTGGAACATCCCAACTACGAGACCGCTTATGTGCCCTACGTGGTGAAGCGCATCGGCCGACGGGTGAGGGAAATCGAAGGCCCGCCCGTCTACATGAGGAAAGCCGCCAAGGCCCATCACCATGAGGGCGGCGAACTGGACGAGGTGGTGGTCAAGGCCACAAAGGTAAAGATGGTGTGGCGCGGCGACACCTTAGTATATAATGCCGATGCGTTCAACGTGCCGGAGGGCTCCATGCTCGACGGCCTCATCAAGCAATTGCCGGGCGTAGAACTGACGGAGGAGGGCGAAATCTTCGTCAACGGCAAGAAGGTGGACAACCTGACGCTGAACGGGGCCGACTTCTTCAAGGGCAAGAACAAGGTGATGCTCGAAAACCTGCCCTACTACACGGTGAAGAACGTGGAGGTGTATAAGAAGCAGACCGACTGGCAGAAGTTTGTCGGCAACAACGACGAAGACAAGAAGGAATATACGATGGACGTGGTGCTGAAGCGCGAATACCGCATCGGGGGTACGGCCAATCTGGAGGCGGGAGCCGGAACTGACGAGCGCTACCGGCTGAAGGGCTTCGGACTGCGCTTCACCGACCATACGCGGGCGGTGCTCTTCGGTGGAGCGAACAATGTGAACGAGAGCATCGACTTCGATGACGAGGGCAAGGACAAAGGCAAGACCAACCAGGCAGGCAACCGTCACTTCAAGCAGGTGGGCGGCATGTTCATGGTCAACAGCATGGAGGGCCGCCTGCAGAACAATACCGAGGTGCGGGCCGAGTGGAAGAACGACCGCGCCGAAACGCGCACCAATGGCGAGACTTATCTCAACAGCGGCTCCACCTTCTCGAAGTCGGAGGGTACTCGCCGCGACATGCCTGCCAGCTTCAGTCTGAGAAACCAACTGCGTCTCCGCACGAAAGTCTACTTCAACTCATGGTTCAATCTGGACTATGAGCGGCAGAAGTCGGAGAGCGACAGTTGGTTGCTGACAGCCGACGACCAGCTGTTTGCCGACAGCATCAACAGCGTGCGCAGCCGCTCATGGAACAGACAGGGCCGCCTGCGGGGCAATTTGCACAATAACCTAACATTCAAACTGCCGTCGGGCGACAACATCGACTTCTCCTTGTCTGGTAACTACCAGCGTGCGTTCAGCCCCGAGAGTGAGAGTTGGCGCCACTACACCTATTATAAATTAGGCACCACCGACTATCAGCACCGCCGCACGGAATCGCCGTCGGACAACTACTCAGTGAACGCCCGCATCAGTTACAACCTGCACCTGATGGAAAACTTCACCCTGTCGCCCTACTACGGCATCAGCCCCTCACGCCGCAACAACGACGACCTGGAATATCTGGCCACCAGCGAGACGCTGCCCCTGCTGCCCGACCTCGACAACACCCGCTACCAGACCACGCAGGGCTTTAAGCACAACACGGGAATGGACATCAGCTACTACACTATTGGAAAGAAAAACGGCTGGGTCTTTAATGCCCACTTCAACCTGCCCGTCTCGTTCGACCGCCAGCGCATGAGTTATGATAGCGAGCCCTTCCAGACCAGCCTCACCCGCCATTATACGACATTCCAGCCCTTCGTCTACTTCTTTCTGGACAACCGTAAGACCAAGGGACGCAGCAAGAGCTTCAATGCCCGATATAATATGTCACAGATGACGCCGTTCATCCACAACCTCATCACGTTTCCCAACACCACCAATCCGCTGTACGTCCGACTGGGCAATCCCGACCTAAAGATGGAGACGCAACACCTATTCTTTACCGAATACACCGCCCGCATCGACTCCATCGACCAGCAGTTCCGCATACAACTGGAGGCCAAGGCCAAGCGCAACGCCTTTGCACAGGGCTACACCTACGACCCCGTGACGGGCATCCGCACCTACCGCTCGGAGAATATCAAGTCGGGCAACTGGAGGCTGTCTTCCCAGATGAACTACAGCCGTGCCTTGGGAACCAGGAAACTGTTCCGCATAGAGAACGAACTGCGCCTGTCCTTGGAAAAGAGCACCGACCTGGCCGCCGTCAGCGGCAACACTTCCACGGAGCTGAGCCGCGTCACCACCACCTACACCCGATGGAAACCCCGCCTGCGCTACCAGAAGGGCAACTTCAACTGCACCCTGCGCGGCGAACTGGCCTGGCAGCACCTGCACCGCAGCCTTGCCATCAACGGTTTACCCGTCAACATCTGGAACTTCTCCTACGGCCTCTACGCCCAATATAAGTTACCGCTTAACTTCACCATCGACACCGACTTTGACCTGTACCATCGCCGAGGCTACACCGACGCAGAGATGAACGATAACCGTGTCTATTGGAATGCCTCCGTGACGAAATCGCTGGCCAAAGGACAGTGGGTACTGAAGCTGCGTACCTACGACCTGCTGGGCCAGATTAGCAACCTGCGCTATAGCATCAACGCACAGGGCCGCACCGAGACATGGACCAACTCGATGCGCCGTTACGTGCTGTTCTCCGTCAGCTATCGCTTCTCACAGAAGCCCAAGAAAAGATAAGGATTATCGCAGAATGTCATACTGGAAGCGGTCGAACCGGACGGTCTGGCTGCTTCCTTTGGTATGGTAGGCATAGAGCCCCACACGGATGCCTTTCCAGTAGCCTTCCTGCATGGCAAATGCCTCGCCGGCAGCATCGAAATGCTTACCGTCCACACTATAGCTCAACTGATGCCGGTTGCGGCGGCTGTCTATCGTGACTCGCAGCCATAGCTTCTTGGCCTTGCAGGGTCTTACCAGTGTAAACCGTCCGCCCACTTCCGTATAGACACCCTCGGCAGAGAGTCCGATAGCCCGAAACTGCTTACCCGTGAAAGCCAGACCACAGCGCAGGCCGTCCTTCGGCTGGGCTTCGAGCAACAGCGTAGCCTCGCCCTCATAACCCATCACTTTCTGGGTGAGCAGCTGGCGGCAGGCTTTCAGCGAGTCTGCCTGTATGGTGTGGAAGGTCAGGCTGCCCTTGGTTTCCGTCAGACTCCAATGGTCATCTACTGGATTGTGGCACCATTGCCACTGCAACCCTAACTGGACTGCATCGAAGTCATCGGAGGTGGCAGGCAGCGAGGGCTTGGCAACAGGATTGTTTGCCACACTCAGCCCGTTAGGTTGGGGAGAGGGTTTCGTCCACACGCGGACAGGCTCGCCCACCCCATTGCCATCGATGTCGACACCCATCAGCGGCCAGTCGTCCTTCCAGCGGGCAGGCTGCAGATGGAGCACACGACCATTGGGCGTGGTAGACTGGAAGTGGAAGAACCACCATTGTCCGTCCGGGGTATCTACCAAGGCGCCCTGATGAGGGCCGTTGATGTCTGTCGAACCCTTCTCGAGCACAATCTTCCGTTCGTAGGGTCCATAGATATTGCGCGAGCGGAGCACGGTCTGCCACCCTCGGCTCACACCGCCCTCGGGGATGATGAGATAGTAATAGCCATTGCGCTTGAGGAACTTCGTTCCCTCCGCTACAGGCCCCTGATATACCGTCACTCCCTCGTCTAACAGTTGCCGACCGTCGGCACTCATCTTATGCACAATGATGGGGCCCGCCCGATGGCGCGACCGCCCTAAATAGGCTTGTCCGTCATCATCCCAGAAGGGGCACGGGTCTTCCCACTTCTCTATCTGTTTCACCTGATAGAGCGGTTCCCACGGCCCTGCCGGATGAGTGGCGGTGGTCATCAGCAAGCCTTCATCAGGTGTGCAGACATAAATCCAGAAGCGGCCGTCGTGATAGCGGATAGCGGGTGCCCAGGCACCACCGGCATAGTGGGTATTGGCATCCCAGCCGGGGAAATCCATACGGCGGTACACCTGACTCAACAGGTGCCAGTTCACGAGGTCGTCGGACTCCAACACCTGCATGCCCAACCAATGGAAGTCGCTGCACACCATGTAGTACTTCTCTCCCACACGGATGACATCGGGATCGGAGTAGTCGGCATTCAACACAGGGTTCTTGTAGGTGCCGTTACCCTGATCACCCCAGTCGAGTGTCTGGGCAGAAAGGGCACAGCCTACTGAGAGCAGTAACAGGATGATGGTCTGTCGCATAGCAGTTATCGGGCGACGAAGGTCCGTTCCGTCACGCCCTCGTAGGTCTGGACGCTGAGGTGGATGGTGTCGGGACGCGCTGCTGGCAGCAGGATGCTGACATAGCGGCGGTTGGTGTAGTACTGGGGAATGCCGTTCTGGCTGTGCAGGAGGCGATAGGAGGCTGCACGGCGCCCGTCGGGATAGGTACGGACGGTGTCCTGCGCCAGCCCGATGTTGTGGGGCAGCTCCTCGTCGCTGATGCGTCCGGTCTTCATCAGCAGTCCCAGGTTAAGATACTTGCCGCTCTTGGCCAGCCAGGCGCTCTCAATACCGACGGGGTCCTGGGGCTGCTCCTTGAAGCGCCAGTGCGCTATGGGGTTCAGCGTGACCACCGTGCCGACGCTGACCGCCTCGGCATGGGTTGCACTTACCTTATTATAATATATAACAGTGCGGTAGGTGGTGTCGGCGGTCTCTATCCATTTGGCCGTAAAGGGGGCGGCAAACTGGTAGGTGTCGCCGTCGTCGGTGGTAAAGGAGCAGGCTTGCTTCTCGCCGTTGACCGCCAGTTCGCAGAAGTCGGCCTGCATCAGCGAGTACTTTCCCTCCCCCTTCTCATAACTGTCAGTAGAACAGGAGAAGAGCGCCATTGTAAGAATCAACCAAAGATACCTCATAGCGCCGCCTCATGGTTACGTACAGGATTCGCATACATTGTCAGCATACGCTCGCGAAGGAAGGCCTCGTCCTTATGGGGAATCTGAATCTTGGCCAACTGACCCTGCAAGTACTGCTCGAAACGCTCCTTGTCCTGCCGGGTATAGTGGCCGGCATGGGCGGGCCGTCCCTCCAGCTGGTCCAGCGCAATGTAGTTGCAGGGATAGAGACGATAGTGCCTGTGCAGTTCGCGGTCTATGCGCAGGCTCAGCTGTTCGTAGAACTCCTTCTTGGGCAGGTCGCCGAGTTCGTCAATCCAGTTGTTGACGGGCTGGGCACAGTGGTAGTGCACACGACCCTTATAGCCGAAGATGCCCGTCTTCATATTGTCCAGGTCGTCCTGCTTGCTCTTCTTGAAGCCGGGATTGTCGCGCTTCAGCTGAAACTCCTGCGCCTTCAGGTAGTCACAGGGGTCGAACTCATACGAGATGGTCAGCGGCACGATATTCAGTTCGCGAAGACTGCTGGCGGGAGTCCCGTCGTAACCCATGGCCAGCATCTTCAACACGGCATCCTGAGTACGGTCGCTGGAGTCCTTGGCCCTGCCCTCGCGCTGGGCTATCCAGATGTTCTCCCGCTTCCGGGTGACCGCATAGTGTATGTAGCGGCTCATCAGCTGCGACGACCGCATCATCTCATGAGCCGTCAGCCCGCGGCGCACGGTGAAAGCCTTGTTCATCCTGACCAGCCGCTTAATCCACGGATAGATGAGCAGATTGTCGCCAATGCCTATCTCCACCGTGGTGGGATAGCCATACTTGTCAAGCATCACGTCGAGAAAGGCCGAGTCGAGCACGATGTCACGATGGTTCGAGAGGAAAGTGTACCGTGGGGTTTCAATGTCTCCCGCACGCTCCATGCCTAACTCGCCATCGTCGAACGTCAGACCGTCGGTATGTTTACGGACTACGTGCCACACGACGGGCTTCATGAAGCGCAGCTGGAAGTCGAGCGGAGTCTTCACACCCGTAAACGCCAGCCGCAGCAGACCGTTCCGGATGCTTTTAGGCAGCCAGGGCACAAAGCCCTTCAGCAGTGCCGAGAACTGGCGGTCGCTGATCAGTTCTTCAAAGGCCTGCTTCATCTCCCCAGCCTCATAAGGCCGTATCTCGTCAAATTCCTTGATATCGTATTCCATAGCAGCAGCAATCTCTCAACTACTCAAAACTGGTTCTCCACAATGTCCGTCAGCACGTCCTTCATCTCCAGACCGGCGGCACGCACCTGCTGCGGAATGAAGCTCGTAGCCGTCATGCCCGGCGTCGTGTTTACCTCCAGCATCCATATCTTGCCCTCCTTCGAGATGATATAGTCAACGCGGATGATGCCGTTGCAGTGCAGGATGTCATAGATGTGGCTCGTAATCTCACGCACCCGGCGAGTGACGTCTTCGCTGAGCCGCGCCGGCGTAATCTCCTGCACCTGACCGTTGTACTTGGCATCATAGTCGAAGAACTCGTTCTGTGTCACCACCTCTGTAGCCGGCAGCACCACCGACTTCTCGCGGGTCTTGTAGACACCTATGCTGATTTCAGTACCCTCCAGAAACTGCTCCACCATGACCTCGTCGCTCTCCATCATGGCCTTGCGCAGCGCAGGAGCCAGCTGGTCCTTGTTCTTCACCTTCGACACGCCGAACGAGCTACCGTCGGCAGCAGGCTTGACAAAGCAGGGCATACCAATGCGCTGCTCTATCTCGTCATCACTTACCAGATGCTCGTAGCCACGGCGAATCAGCAGCGAGTCGGCCACTGCGACACCATAGCCACGCAGATACTGGTTCAGCACGAACTTGTCGAACGTCATAGCCTCCACCAGCACACCACTGGTAGAATAAGGAATGTCCACCAAGTCGAAGTATCCCTGCAGAATACCGTTCTCACCCGGGGTTCCATGAATGGTGATATAGGCATAGTCGAAGAGTTTGGCCTTGCCGTCCTCTACAAACGAGAAGTCGTTACGGTCAATGCGTGCTGTCGTTCCGTCGGGCAGTTCTACATGCCAGTCCTGTCCCTTGATGTCGACAATATACACGTCATAACGGTCTTTGTCGAAGAACGAATAAAGCCCTTGTGCCGAGCGCAAGGACACATCGTGTTCAGAAGAGTCGCCACCACAGACGATGGCAATGTTACGTTTCAGCTGTTTCATTTATTAATTTACAATTTTACTATTTACAATTTACTGTTCTATTTTGCTATTTACATATTTACGCCACTTGTCAATAAGCTGCTGCATGTCGTCGGCCAGCTCACTGGTAAAGTCCATCTGCTCATGAGTGACGGGATGGACAAAACCCAGCGTCTTGGCGTGCAACGCCTGACGGTTGCACAACTTAAAGCAGTTCTGGATGTATGCCTTATACGATGCCGTACGCTCACCGCGCAGCATCTCCATACCGCCATAGCGCTCGTCGGCAAACAACGGGTGACCGATATGCTTCATGTGGGCACGTATCTGGTGGGTGCGACCTGTTTCCAGACGGCATTCCACCAACGTCGTATAGCCAAAGCGCTCCAACACCCTGTAGTGAGTCACTGCCGTCTTGCCTATATCGGAGCCCGGCGGGAACACGGCCATGCGCTGACGGTCTTTCGGGTCACGCCCGATATTACCTTCTATACGTCCTTGGTCTTCGGCGAAGTTACCCCACACCAGTGCCTGATACGAGCGATGGGTGTCGTGGTTGAAGAACTGTGCACCCAGTTCCGTCTTGGCTTCGGGAGTCTTAGCCACCACCAGCAGCCCGCTGGTGTCCTTGTCAATGCGGTGCACCAGTCCCACGCTGGGGTCATTGGGGTCATAAGTGGGCAGATTGCGCAGGTACCAGGCAATGGCATTAACCAATGTACCATGAAAATTACCCACCCCCGGATGCACCACCAGCCCGGCCGGCTTGTTGATGACCATCAGTTGGTCGTCCTCATAGACGACATCAAGCGGAATATCCTCCGGCTCGATGGTCGTATCGTAGTGCGGACGGTCCAGCATCAGGGTGATGACATCACCGGGGCGCACCTTGTAGTTGCTTTTCACCGGCTTGTCATTGACAAAGACAAAACCAGCATCTGCTGCCTTCTGAATGCGATTACGCGAAGAGTGTTGCACGTGTTCGGACATGAACTTGTCAATACGCACGGGCTCCTGCCCATGGTCTACCTCCATGCGCAGATGCTCATACAACTGACCGTCACCGCCTTCGTCAGTGCTCTGCTCTATATCGTCCCACTCATCTAACATTCTCTTCGCCTACAGGAGGTTCCTTTACCTCCTCAAACTCGTCTATCTCATCATCACCGATGCCGGTATTTGACGATGTCGCGTCAACATACTCAAATTCGTCACTCTCACTGACGGTACCACTGCCCACCAACAGGGTCAGCGGATACTCAATGGGGATACGGTCACCATTGGAAACGCGCCGTCCACGACACAGGATACCATACACCCAGTCCTTCTCCCCAGGGACCTTTTGGGGTGGCAACAGGCGGAAACCCATGGCCATCAACTTAGCCTCGGCCTCACGAACACTGCTGTTGTCCACAATGTCCGGAATGGCGAACGTGGGTGAAGAAGGTGAATTGACTGTCACATATATCACGTGCCCGCGCTTCACTTTCATACCCTGGTTGGGCGATTGTGCCAATATGTAATCAGCAGGAAACTCCTTATTATAGCCCGAGTCGCTCACCATGATGACAAGCCCCAACTCGTCAAGTACCTGATGGGCTTTGTTATAGGTCTGCCCTTTCACTAATGGCACCTCTATTCCCTCGCCATGATGCGTATAATACTCCAAGCCGAACTTAACACCCAGGCCCACCAATACAACGAAGACTGCCATTGCCAGAAAGTGGAGCAACAGATATCGGCTGAATATCTTTCCAAAGAATTCCTTCGTAGTCATTTATCTATAAAATCCGTAATAGCGAAAGCAAAAGTACAAAGAATTATTGAGACAACAAAAAAATTGGGTATATTTCTTAGAAAACATACCCAATTCTTATCCGTACATACCAGAATTTACTTTCCGTGATGCTCGTCAGATACAGTTAACTTCTTACGGCCCTTAGCGCGGCGAGAAGCCAGTACGCGACGACCATTCTTCGTTGCCATGCGCTCGCGGAAGCCATGCTTGTTCACGCGGCGGCGATTGTGCGGCTGAAATGTTCTTTTCATTGTTTTACTATCGTTATTTTAATTATTTATTGTCGATTTGGGCTGCAAAATTACACATTATTTTCGAATTATGCAAGTTTTTCTCAAAAAATTATGTTCGATGGGCAATGAATTAAGAAATATTTCGTACCTTTGCACCCGCAAAATGACATTTCACATATTATAATAGTACTATTTTATGATTAATTCACAAGACATTAAGAAAGGAACCGCCATTCGTATGGACGGCGCTATTTGGGTTTGCATCGATTTCCAGCATCGTAAGCCCGGTAAGGGAAACACCATCATGAACATCAAGATGAAGAACGTCACCGACGGCCGCGTGTTGGAGCGCCGCTACAACATCGGTGAGAAATTGGAAGACGTTGTCATCGAGCACCGCGACTACCAGTATCTGTACGAGGATCAGGAAGGCCGCATCTTCATGAATCAGGAGACCTTCGAGCAGATTCCCATCGCTAACGACCTGGTGATCGGTCACGAATTCATGAAGGAAGGCGACGTCGTATCGGTTGTCAGCGACACCACCGACGGTACCATCCTTTATGCCGAAATGCCCGTGAAGACCATTCTGCGCGTCACTCACTCTGAGCCCGGCATCAAGGGCGACACCGCCACCAACACCCTGAAGCCCGCCACACTGGAGACTGGCGTGGAGGTTCGCGTTCCCCTGTTCATCAACGAGGGTGACCTCATTCAGGTTGACACCCGCGACGGTTCTTATCTGGCCCGCGCCAAGGAGTAAGTTTTTCAGTTCATAGTTCACGCAACTATGAACTATGAACTATGAACTATGAACTACAGTATCATCGTTCCTGTCTACAATCGTCCCGACGAAGTGGACGAGTTGCTGGCGAGCCTCTGCTCACAGACGCTAAAAGACTTTGAGGTCATCATTGTAGAGGACGGTTCACAAAAACCCTGCAAGGATGTTTGCGACAAGTACGCAGGCATCCTTGATTTGCATTACTACCTCAAGGAGAACAGCGGTCCCGGTCAGAGCCGTAACTATGGCGTGGAACGGGCACAGGGCAAGTACGTCATCATTCTCGACTCTGACGTCGTACTGCCCGAGGGCTATCTGGAGGCAACAGAAAAATCGCTCACCGCTGAACTCGTCGCCTGGGGAGGACCTGATGCGTCTCATCCGTCATTCACTCCCGTGCAGAAGGCCATCAGCTACTCCATGACCTCCTTCTTCACCACCGGTGGCATCCGTGGCGGCAAGAAAAAGCTCGACAAGTTCTATCCTCGCTCGTTCAACATGGGCATCCGCCGCGATGTCTATCAGCAGCTGGGCGGTTTCTCTAAGATGCGCTTCGGCGAGGACATCGACTTCTCCTATCGCATTGTCGAGGCGGGCTATCAGCCACGGCTGTTCCCCGACGCATGGGTGTGGCACAAGCGGCGCACCGACTTCCGCAAGTTCTTCCGGCAGGTCTACAACAGCGGTATCGCCCGCATCAATCTGGAGAAGCGCCATCCCGGCACACTGAAACTGGTGCATCTGCTGCCCATGGTATTCACCTTAGGTGTCATCGGTCTCGTACTACTGGCCCCCTTCACCGCCGGACTGTCACTGCTGCCCCTGTTGCTCTATGCACTGATCATCTGCACGGACTCAACCATCACCAACAAGAGTCTTTATGTCGGACTGCTCAGCATCCCCGCAGCCTTCGTACAGCTCATGGGCTACGGCTTCGGATTCCTGGAGTCATGGTGGAAGCGCTGCGTACGGAAGCAGGATGAGTTTACGGCTTTCGAGAAGAACTTCTATAAATAATAAGGTATGGATAAGCTGAACATCAATCAGTGGGCTGAGGAGGATCGCCCCCGCGAGAAACTCATGCGCCAAGGACCGGAAGCGCTGTCGAATGCAGAACTGCTGGCCATCCTGATTGGTTCCGGCTCGACCAAGGAGAGTGCCGTAGACCTGATGAAGCGTGTACTGGGTGACTGCAACAACAACCTGAACACCTTAGGCAAGATGACCATCCATCAGCTCTGCGAATACAACGGTGTGGGCGAAGCCAAGGCCATCACCATTCTGGCTGCCTGTGAACTGGGCAAGCGCCGCCAAATGGAGACTCCCGAGGAGCGTCCTGACCTGGGCACTGCCACGCGCATCTACAACCACATGCACCCCGTGATGCAGGACCTGGACGTAGAAGAGTTCTGGCTGTTACTCATGAATCAGAACTACCGGCTTATCAAGAAGCTCCGCATCTCACATGGCGGCATCACCGAGGTGAGTGTTGACGTGCGCATCGTCATGCGCGAGGCCATACTGGCCAATGCCACCATCCTGGCCGTCTGCCACAACCATCCGTCGGGCAGCCTGCGCCCCAGTACGCACGACGATGCCATCACTAACTCGTTGAAGAAAGCCTGCGACATGATGCGCATCCACTTCCTCGACCACATCATCATCACGGACGGCAACTACTACAGCTATCACGAACAAGGACGCATTTAAAAACACATCATATCACTATGACTCAAGAAGAAAAGACCCAAATGGAAGAACGTATCGTCGACGTACTGAAAACCGTCTACGACCCAGAGATACCCGTCAATATCTACGACCTCGGCATGATTTACAAAATTGATGTCCAAGACGACGGAAGTGTAGAGATGGACATGACCTTCACGGCCCCGAACTGTCCTGCCGCAGACTTCATCCTGGAGGATGTCCGCACCAAGGTCGAGAGTGTTGACGGCATCACGGCGGCCAATGTCAACCTGGTCTTCGAACCCGCCTGGGACCAGTCTATGATGAGCGAAGAAGCACGGGTAGAACTCGGCTTCGACTAACTGACAAGATGAGAGATGAGAAAATTATGAAGAACGTCTATTTCCTTTCCGATGCCCATTTGGGGTCACTGGCCATTCCGCACCAAAGGATGCAGGAGCGCCGGCTGGTACGTTTTCTCGACAGCATCAAGAACAAGGCAGCAGCCATCTATCTGCTGGGCGATATGTTCGACTTCTGGTATGAATACCGCTATGTGGTGCCCAAAGGCTTCACACGCTTTTTAGGCAAGATTTCCGAGCTCACCGACATGGGGGTCGAGGTACACTACTTCACGGGCAACCATGACATCTGGGCCTACGAATATCTGGAGAAGGAGTGTGGTGTCATCCTACACAAACAACCCCAGACGACTGAAATCTACGGTCATGAGTTCTTTCTGGCCCACGGCGACGGCATGGGCGACCCCAACCCGTCGTTCAAGGTCATTCGCGCCATTTTCCACAGCCGTTTCTGCCAGTGGCTCTTCTCGGGCCTGCATCCACGATGGGGCGTCAGTTTCGGACTGGCCTGGGCCCGTCACAGCTATATCAAACACAAGGAAAAGGACGAGCCTGTCTATATGGGCGAAGACCGTGAGCACTTGGTGCTCTTCGCCAAGAAATATCTGCAGGAGCATCCCAACATCGAGTACTTCATCTTTGGCCATCGCCACATCGAACTCGACATCAAGCTGGCCCGCCACACACGCCTCATGATTTTAGGCGACTGGATTAGCCAGTTCACCTATGCCGTCTACGACGGTGAGCACATGTTCCTCGAAGAGTATGTCGAGGGCGAGAGCCAGCCGTGAGAGATGGGGAATGAGAGATATGATTACTTGATTTTCTTGGCAGCAATACGCTTTGCCCTGGCCTCCGAGGCCGGGGCAAGCTGTCCTTTCAGGTAAGCCTCCATGATGAGTCCCGCCATCGGTGCTGCCAGGTCGGCACCAAAGCCTCCATGCTCCACATAGACGCTGACGGCTATCTTCGGATCAGCCATCGGGGCGAAACCGATAAATGCCGAATGGTCCTCACCTGGATTCTCAATGGTTCCCGTCTTGCCACAAATGGGGTACGTTGTCTTGATGCTCGTTGCCGTACCCTTATCCACTGCCATCCGCATGGCATCCACCACAATAGGATATGCCCCCGCTGCCACCTTTGTCTGCCGACGCGTCAGGTAGCGCTGGTTCTTCGTATCCTTATGGATGTGTGGCACGTAGTACCACCCGCGATTGGCTATGGTTACCGCTAAGTTACAAAGCTGCAGAGGTGTCAGCGTCACGTCACCCTGCCCCATGCCAGCCCACCAGATAGTCTTGCCGTCCCAGCCGTCCTTATAGCGACGGTTCAGATAGTCGGCACCAGCCAACAGTCCCCCCTGCTCACCCGCTATGTCAATATGCATCGGACCACCTAAGCCCATAGACTGCATATACGAGCGCCACACAGTGATGGCTTCGTCCTTCGAGCCGTACATGAAGTCATCGTTGATCATTGAGGCAAAGGTCACCAGAAACCACGAGTTGCACGACTGTGCGATGGCATCCTTCAGTGCCAGCGGTGAACGGTGCTGGTGACAGCCCACACGGATATTACCGTCAATAAAGCCCTTGTTGCACTCCACCTTGGTGTCTGCTGTCACAATACCCTCCGACAACAAAGTCAGCGCCTGAGCCGTCTTGAATGTCGACCCCGGTGCCTGAGGCTTGCCGATGGCCTGACGCACATCAGCCCCGTGCGGTGTATTCGTTGCCAGACACAATATCTCGCCATTCTGCGGATTGATAGCCACAATGCTGCCTGTCTTACCCTGCAGCAACCGTTCGCCCAGCTGCTGCAACACCGGCCTCAGCGTCAGCGGCCCGTCCGCAGGCAACCCCTGCGCCCTCAAGCCAAAAGGCAAAAGCGCCAAAAGGCAGAAAAGTAAAAAATATCTTATGTTCTTCATCATCTTTTCGTTTTTCGCCATACAAAATTAGTGATTTCTCCCGAAACCACCAAATATTAAACTCAAATTCCCCTATCCTTTTATCAAACATTTGCTGCAATTTTTCGTCAGTAAGCCTAAAACCTGAGTTAGAGATTTGCACCCATTAGAATACGTTCGTGCTGGACGAACAAACATTCAGGCGGGCACCACTTGAAGGTGCCCGCCTGAGAGTATGTAAGAA
>CAMOWH010000047.1:0-16289 GCA_946628315.1 uncultured Prevotella sp. | reverse complement strand
CATAGCGGCCGTTGACCCACACCTTGAGGTTGCTGGTAGCAGAACCTACATGAAATAGCACCTGCTGCCCCTTCCAACTGGCGGGCAGCGTGAACTCACGACGGTAGGAACCGGTATAATTCTCAGTTTTACCTATATAGGGCGGATTGGTATCGAATGTGGTTGCCCAGGCATAGCCAATGTTCTTGTAGATACGGTCGCCATGTCCGTTCAACTCGAACAGTCCAGGCACAGGGAAGTTCTCCCACTGGGAGTCGTCATACCCAAGGCGGAAGAAGTCTTTCGGAGCATCCTGATGGTTCTTCACAAAACAGAAACGCCACATGCCTTCCATGGACAGGTAACGCTCTGAACGGGCCTTCTCCCCTGCCCTTGCCAAAGCCTCTGTCTCGTAGGCAAAGAAGTTGGCACGGCGTGCCTCACGGTTCTGATGATTGACTTGTGGATTGCTCCACTCGGGTGTCTTGTCAGCCAGCATGGGCTGAGCAGTAAGTGTCAAGAATAATGATAATAGTAAGTTTTTGAGCATGGCTTATGAAAATTTGTTTCTTGGGATAAATCCTTTAGTCTTGATAAGCTTCCTCTCCTATCTGCTCGCGAGCCCCGATGGTCATCTTGCGCAAATCGTAGAAAGAGCCGTTATAAATATTGAAGTCTACATTTCCTTTGATACCTGGCAACTTTCCCACATCCGTATGCTGCCAGAACTTCCAAGCGCCTTTATACTCAACCTTCTCTACGTAGTAGTGGGCTATCCAATAAGGATAAGCATCAAATACCGAGTCGTTTAGGTATTTCATCTTAAACTTGTAGTAAGTATAGATGATAGGCTTCACACCATAGTGGAACTCAACCATATTCAGCCACAGTTGGACGCTCTGTTTGAACTCCTCGTCGGTCTGGTTCTTAGGTTTGTGCTCCACATCGAGTACGGGCGGAAGATCGCCACTCTCCAGTTTGACATTTTTGATAAAAAACTCAGCCTGGGCCTTTGCTGGAGAATGAACGCTGTAGAAGTGGTAGGCGCCACGGGTAAAGCCGTACTCTCTGGCTTGATAGAAGTTGTCAATAAAATTTTCATCAATCTTAGTCGCTCCTTCAGTGGCTTTAATCATGATAAAGCGCACGGGGAACTTGTCTATCATGCCCTCGTCTTTGAGCGTCTGCCAATCGATTTCACCCTGATGGTGGCTGATGTCAATACCATGGATTTCGTAGCCTTCAGGATAGCTGATGTCACCATAGAGCGCACGGAAACGGAAACCAAAAGGACTGATGAAGAAATAATAAAAGAAATATATATAGGCTGCGGACACCAAGCCTCCGCCTATCCACCATGCCCAACCAGGCATGTGCTGCAACAGACGAACAAAGACATTCGGACGCCTATGGGGCACTGGGCCGGTACGGCGTCCGGATGTCGTTTTTCTATGTGTTGTCCGCTTCTGGGGCATTACTTAGCCTTCTCGAGGGCAAGTGTCTTAGTGGGCTGGTCGCACACCTCCGTGGGTCCCCAGTACTGGATAGGACCAGGATAGACGTATGCTGTCTCGCGAGACCAACGGTCACGCTCCTGAGCAAATGCCTTGAAAGGAGCACCGTCCAGTTCAACAAGGGCCTTACGGATAACAGGTTTCATCTCGCCATTACGCTTCTCCATGTTCATCATCATGGTGATGGGCACACCACCGGCAATCCACTGGTCAGCAGGAGCAGTCGTATTCTTCACGATAGCCATGTAACCCGTCTTGCCATTGGCAATCAGCTGAGCAGCAGAGGTTCCAAGCGCATAGCAGTAGTCTGCATCGAAGTTAGAAGGAGCAGCACAACGTCCCTCATAGCCAAAGAAGTGGTGCAGGGCAGAGAACTTACCGGCATACTTGCCGACCTTCTTACGACGTTCCAGTTTCTGGGCAACCATCGTAGAAAGCAGTTTCTCGGTCTCAATGAGCGATACCTGCACGTTTCCGTGGGGGTCGCGGTCAAGAGCCAGCTGACGGGCCACGTTGGTAGGCAGCGAGTTGAACACCTCCAGATTGGTATCTGACAGGTGACTCTTGGCAAAGTCAATAATCTCGCTACGACCCAGATTCTTGACCTCCGGCTGAGCCAGCACGTCATTCAGCTGAGCGATGAGCTTCTTGATGGCGGGAATGAACTCAATCAGCCCCTCAGGAATGATGACAGTACCGAAGTTGTTGCCATCGGCAGCACGCTTACAAACCACATCTGCGATGTAAGTCACGATGTCATCAAGCCCCTGCTTCTTAGCCTCCACTTCCTCGCTGATGAGACAGATATTAGGCTGGGTCTGCAGGGCACACTCCAAAGCGATGTGAGAAGCCGAGCGGCCCATCACCTTAATGAAGTGCCAGTACTTACGGGCAGAATTGCAGTCGCGCTCGATGTTACCAATCAGCTCTGAATAGGTCTTACAAGCGGTATCGAAACCGAAAGAGGTCTCAATCTGCTCGTTCTTCAGGTCGCCGTCAATGGTCTTAGGACAACCGATTACCTGAACACCGTAGTTCTTGGCTGCATAGTACTCAGCCAGCACACAGGCGTTGGTGTTCGAGTCGTCACCACCGATAATCACGATAGCCTTGATGTCGAGCTTGCGGATAATCTCAAGACCCTTCTCAAACTGTTCCACCTTCTCCAGTTTGGTACGACCAGAGCCAATCATGTCGAAACCACCAGTATTGCGATACTCGTCAATGATGTCAGCAGTCAACTCCATATAGTTGTGGTCGACCAGTCCGCCAGGACCCAGGATGAATCCGAAGAGGCGGTTCTCGGGGTTCAGCTTCTTAATCTGATCGAACAGACCAGTAATCACGTTGTGACCACCAGGAGCCTGACCACCTGACAGGATGATACCGACGTTCATCTTCGTGGTATTGGCCTCTGTAGCGGGTTCAAACTCTACAACAGGCATACCATAGGTGTTGGGGAAGAGCTTTTTGATTTCTTCCTGATCGCCCACGCTCTGTGTGGCAGCACCTTCTTTAACTTTCACAGCTCCCTGGAGCGCCTTAGGCAGTTTTGGCTGGTAGGCAGCTCTTGCAATTTGCAATGCACTTTTTTCCATTGTCTTAACTATTTTAAAAATGAATAATTGTAACCTTCTACGTTGCTTTGACCATCCAGTCGCAAGCTTTCGAAATGCAAAAATACGCTTTTTCTATGAGAAAACACAAAGAAAACATGCTTTTTAAGGTTTTTTTTGCTGACAAGCTTTGTTTTATGGAAAAGTTTTCGTATCTTTGACAACGCAAACAACCATATAATAAATAAGGAGAATCAAGTTTATGGCTAACAAAAGATCACTCAAACGTTCCATCACGCTCATCTGCGAAGAGCTATTCGCGGAATGTGTTGCCGCGTCTCTCTACGGGCACAATCCTGACACAGCAGAGGCTTTGATTTTCAGCATTATCAAGATGCAGGATCATTTCATTCGCCGTATTTCACATCCAGAACCGGGTATTCTTTCTAAGGTATATTACAAGGACCTGAGAGAAAAGTTCGCAGCACAAGTGGGAGAAATCATTGACCAAATCAGTACACTTTGAAAACTATGTGGAAATCATTTTGCCGTTGGCTACTTTACAAACAGATGGGGTGGACTGCCAATATCACTGAGGCGCACCCCAATAAGTTTATTATCTGTCTGGCCCCACACACCAGCAACTGGGACTTTCTCATCGGCCAACTATACAGTGGAGCAGAAGGGATGAAGAGTAACTTCCTCATGAAGAAGGAATGGTTCTTCTGGCCCCTCGGTCCGTTGTTTCGTCGCTTAGGTGGCATTCCCGTATGGCGCAGCAAACATACCAGCATGACGGACAATCTGGCCGAGACAGCTCGTCAGACCCAGCACTTTATGCTCTGCATCACACCCGAAGGCACGCGTTCGCCCAATCCGGAATGGAAGAAAGGGTTCTACTATATCGCTCAGAAGGCAGAGATTCCTATCCTGCTCTATGGCGTTGACTACGAGAAACGGCTCATCAACTGCACCAAGACCATTATTCCCAATGGTGACATCGATACACAGATGAAAGAAATCAAGACCTATTTCAAGGACTTCAAGGGAAAGAAGCCCGAGAACTTTACGACTGGCGAAATTTAAACGATGCGCAAGTTACTATACATATTCACCCTGTTGTTCCCCATTACCGTATCGGCCAACGATGACAACACCTCCCGATGGGGTGACATAGACTACAACGGAGAGCCCTGGGTGAAAAACATTTCCACCCCATTGGACATCAACCATGGACTGCAAGGCAGGCATCTCGCCCTGTGGGCCAGCCATGGCTACTACTACGATCAGAAAGAAACAACGTGGAGATGGCAACGGCCTAAGCTTTTTGCCACCACTGAAGATTTATATACCCAGACCATCGTAGTGCCCTACCTCATTCCCATGCTTGAGAATGCGGGAGCCATCGTCTTCACACCTCGTGAGCGCGACTGGCAGAAAGAAGAAATCATCGTCGACAACGACGGTTCCAAGCGCAACTATGTCGAGGTGACTTCTAAAACAGCATGGAAGACCTCACCCGTTCCGGGATTCATGATCCATACAGGAACCTACAGCGATGGTGAAAATCCCTTCGAAGCCGGATCTGCCCGTATGTGCAAAACAACCACCAGCAAGTCGCGCTACTCGTTGGCTACCTATCAGCCAGATTTCAAGAAGGCGGGCCGCTATGCCGTTTATGTCAGTTATCAGACGCTACCTAACAGCATCGATAATGCACTCTATACAGTATGGCACCGAGGTGAGCGCACTCACTTTCATGTCAATCAGCAGATGGGTGGCTCTACCTGGGTTTATTTAGGTACCTTCGACTTCGATGCAGGATACAGCGAATTCAATCGTGTCACCGTCAGCAATCAGAGCGACAACAGTGGTGTGGTGACAACCGATGCCGTCCGATTCGGAGGTGGCATGGGCAACATCGAGCGCTATGGCAGCACGAGCGGTATGCCGAGAGCGCTTGAAGGAGCTCGCTATTATGCCCAGTGGGCTGGAATGCCCTACGAGGTCTACAGCAGTAAAAACGGAGAAAACGACTATGCTGACGACATCAATGTCCGTTCCCTGATGACCAATCTGTTGGGTGGCGGCTCCTGCTACATGCCCCAGACGGAAGGTCGAAAGGTTCCCTTTGAATTATCGCTGGCCGTACATAGCGATGCAGGCTATAACCCCGATGGCAGCAGCATCTATGGTTCTCTAGCCATCTGTACCACCGACTTCAACGACGGAAAACTCAATGCCGGTATCTCGCGACAGGCTTCTTATCAACTCGCAGAGTCGTTGTTGAATAACGAAAAGAAGGACCTTTCTTATAAATATGGTAAATGGGAGCGCCGCAATCTCTACGACCGCAACTACTCCGAGACACGCCTTCCCGAGGTTCCCAGTGCTATTCTGGAAACAATGTCTCATCAGAGTTTCCCTGACATGCGCTATGGCCAAGACCCCAACTTCCGCTTTACGCTGGCCCGTTCCATCTATAAGACCTTGCTGCGTTATGTCACCAACATGCATGACAAACCTTTCGTGGTGACCCCATTGGCACCCGACCATTTCCGTATACAGCTTCACGGTCAAAAGGCACGTCTCAGTTGGAATGCTGTAGAAGACCCACAGGAACCCTCTTCCACCCCAACAGGCTATATAGTCTATACGGCCGTTGGTGAGTCTGACTTTGATAATGGAACCTACGTTCGCAAGAACCATTTTGAATTAGAGCTCGAACCAGACATCCTTTACCACTTCAAGGTGGCAGCCTGCAACAGTGGCGGAAAGAGTTTCACAACAGAAGTACTCTCTACGCTCTATCATCCCAAGGCACAGCAAACTATTTTGGTTGTGAACGGTTTCCATCGGCTCTCTTCTCCCGCCATCCTCGAGAACGGACTGCACCAAGGCTTCAATCTTGACCAAGACCCTGGCATCACCTATGGACCGACCTTCGGATGGGTAGGACGCCAAATCAATTTCGACCGCACCCAGATGGGGGTAGAAATCGGTGGCTTGGGTGACAGCAGTGACGAACTGGCAGGTATGCTCATTGCCGGCAACGATTTTAACTATGTCATGACTCATGCCCAAGCCATTCAGTCTGCAGGAAACTACAATATTGTCAGCTGTTCCAGCGAGGCAGTAGAGTCAGGACACATGTTGCTGAAAGACTATGCAGTCGTTGACCTGCTGTTAGGTCTCGAATATACCGACGGACACAGCGTTGAGTCCTACAAAACGTTCCGTCCCTCCATGCAGCAGGCACTGCGCGACTATACCCTACAGGGAGGAAGTCTGCTGGTCAGCGGAGCATATATCGGCCGGGACATGCTAACAGACAATGAACAGGTATTCATGAGCCGTGTCTTACATTGTCAGTATGGCGGATACTGCCAGGCTTCGACCAACATGGTGCAAGGCATGGGCACAAAAATCTATTTCTACAAGAACCTCAATGAGGAGCACTATGCAGCCACCTCTACCGACATTTTGCACCCTGTAAAACCTGCCATCACTGCCTTGCAATATGCTGACGGCTACGGGGCTGCAGTTGGTTATAAAGGTGCTGACTACAGCGTCTTCGTCATGGGATTCCCTTTCGAGTGTATCAAAACCAGTCAGAAACGGAGTTCCATCATGAACGGTATATTGAACTATCTCATCAAATAACTTTAACTAAAAACATTTACTATGTACAAAATTCAAACAAACTCCAGTGGCACACGCAGTATGGAAATCTCTGAAGAACATCTTCAAACCATCGAACAATATCAACTGTTCCGAGACCTAATCGATTCGAATGGTTATGTGGACGAAGAAGTGCTCAACAAACTGAAACTCAACATTCGTTCCATGCTTGAGTCTGAGGCAGGCAAAGACAAGAACCTCATTGACCTCTGTCTGGACGTTATCTATCATCCCAACATGAAGGCGTTTGGATTGCAACAACTTGTCATCTTATTCATTAATTGGAAAAACAAGGGAAATGACAATCTCGGCATGACTACACGTGCGTTCCAGGGAACGCCATTTAATTAAGTTGAGAATTGAAAGTTTTAAAAGACATACAAGTTGGAATATAAACTGACTGATTTTCTGCCGACGACAAAGAAAGAACTCGAATTGCGTGGCTGGGAAGAGGTGGACATCATCCTCTTCTCAGCTGACGCCTACGTAGACCATCCATCCTTCGGAGCTGCAGTCATTGGACGCACTCTGGAGGCTGCGGGCTATCGGGTGGCCATCGTGCCGCAACCCGACTGGCATGGAGACTTCCGTGACTTCCGGAAACTCGGACGTCCCAGGCTCTTCTTTGGTATTGCTCCGGGATGTATGGACTCTATGGTCAACAAATATACTGCCGCACGTCGTCTGCGTTCCGAAGATGCCTATAGTCCTGACGGGCGTCATGACTTGCGACCAGAATACCCGACCATTGTCTATTCCCAGATTCTACACCAGTTATATCCTGATGTTCCCATCGTGCTGGGAGGCATTGAGGCTTCCTTGCGCAGACTGACACACTACGACTATTGGCAGGACCGCCTACGCCCATGCATCCTCTGTGATGCCCCTGCCGACCTCATTATCTATGGTATGGGAGAGAAGCCCATTGTGGAACTGGCAAACAGGTTGGCTGACACGCTTTCAACACCTGGTTCGACGGTTTGCCGTAGCGCAGCAAACATCCCTCACGACATTCCACAAACCGTCTATCTGACATCCAACTACACGCCATCAGAAGGCGACATTGTGCTGCATAGCCATGAAGAGTGCCTCAAAAACAAGCGTTCCCAGGCAGAGAACTTCCGGCACATCGAGGAGCAGTCAAACATGATGCATGCCCAACGTTTGGTTCAACAGGTATGTCATCAGACGGTCATCGTCAATCCTCCCTATCCGCCCATGACGACTGCAGAGTTGGATGCGTCATACGACTTGCCATATACGCGCGTTCCTCATATTAAATATAAGGGCAAGCGCATTCCTGCATACGAGATGATACGCCACTCGGTCAATATTCACCGAGGCTGTTTTGGCGGTTGCGCCTTCTGCACCATCTCTGCCCATCAGGGCAAGTTCATCACGTGTCGCTCCAAGGAGAGCATTCTCAAAGAGGTGCGCCAAGTAGTGCAAATGGACGATTTCAAAGGCTATCTCTCAGATCTCGGTGGTCCTTCAGCCAATATGTACGGTATGCATGGCCGTAACCACAAGGCCTGTGAGAAGTGTAAGCGCCCCAGCTGCATCCATCCACAGATTTGTTCCAACCTGGACACCAACCACTCCAAACTGCTCGAAATCTATCGTGCCGTTGATGCGCTTCCTGAAGTCAAGAAGAGTTTTATCGGCAGTGGCGTACGCTACGACCTGTTGCTATACCAAAGCAAGGACGAGGCTGCCAACAAGGCTGCCATAGAGTATGCCCGCGAACTCATCACGCGTCATGTCAGCGGGCGACTGAAAGTGGCTCCCGAACATACCAGTGACCATGTGCTGAAACTGATGCGCAAGCCGTCGTTCTCGCAATTCTACGACTTCAAGCGGCTCTTTGACCGCATCTGCCGTGAAGAAGGCCTGCGCCAGCAGCTCATCCCCTACTTTATCTCCAGCCATCCCGGTTGTACGGAAGCCGACATGGCCGAATTGGCAGTGCTGACCAAACGGCTTGACTTCCAACTCGAACAGGTGCAGGACTTCACACCGACCCCCATGACCGTCTCTACCGAGACTTGGTACACAGGCTATGATCCCTATACGCTGGAACCCGTACAAAGTGCCAAGACCTCCCAGCAGAAACAAGCTCAGCGTCAGTATTTCTTCTGGTATAAACCTGAGGAGCGCCAGCATATCGAACAAAGCCTGCGCCGCATTGGCCGTACCGACCTGATTAACGAACTTTGTCCTCATCATGCAAATCATAGAACAGACTCTCGTTCCCAAGAACCCCAAGGTAAAAAGCGAGGACGGCATCGTCGTCACCGCTGATTTCATTGCCGTCATCGATGGCAGCACATCCAAGAGCCAGCTGCGCCATAGCCTGTGGCGTTCCAACGGCCGCTATGCCATGCAGCTCATCAGTCGCTACATCAGCCACATGCCGAAAAACATCACTTGCCAGGAATTCCTGCAAGGAGTTACTGCCAGCATCCGCAAACATTACAAAAAGTCGCTGATGCCCCGATTAGCCGAGCATCCTGAAGACCGTCTGACTGCTTCCGTGGTGGTCTATAGCCGTGTCTCACGTGAAATTTGGATGGTAGGCGACTGCCAGTGTCTGGTGGCACCGCTTGACGCACACCAGTCTGCACCAGCATATACCTACTACGACAATCCCAAGCCTTCTGAGGCCGAGTTGGCAGCCCAACGCGCAGACGAAATGAAAAGGCTATTGGCAGAGGGCGTCTCCCGCGAAGAACTATTGCGAAACGATACTGCTCGTCCCGTCATTATTCCTCGCATGATAGAGACCATGCGCCAGCAGAATATCGCCTATAGCGTGGTAGACGGATTCCCCATTCCCTTCCAGCATGTTCGTACCATTACCCTTGACTTCCAACCCTGGGAAATAGTCCTTGCCACTGACGGCTATCCTTTCCTGTGTCCGACATTGCAGGAAAGCGAAGAGCGTCTCAGTCGCCAACGCGACGCTGATCCGCTCAACATCGGTCCCGACTTTCAAGCCACCAAAGGTTTCCACCCTGACAACAATTCGTTCGACGACCGTACCTATATCCGTTTTCGTGTGTAGATGAAGACTCCTGCTGGTTTACCTATGGATGACAACATTAGTTTATCCGCAGGCAAAGCATTGTCAGGTCGTCATTGGGTTCTGCACCATTGCGATGGTGTTCGACTTCTGACACCAGTTTCTCCACCACCTGCTGTGCACTGGAGAATCGGGAGGCGTTCAGGACTTCCAACAGGCGGTCGTCGCCAAACTGCTCCTGCTGCAGATTTTCAGCCTCATTCAGTCCGTCCGTATAGATAAATAGGGGACTGCCCTTGATGTTCTCAAAGGACTGACCGACAAAGTCTATATCCGGCCACAATCCGATGGGGGCATTCGACTCTACCTCCAGATATTGTGGAGGAAGCCCCCAAACAGGAGGATTATGTCCAGCATTGCAAAAGTCCATATGCCCCGTGCGGAGGTCTACCAGTCCGAGGAACATGGTTACGAACATACCTTGCTGATTATCTTCGCCAGACAACTCTGCATTAATGCGTGTACAGATTTCCGCCGGCATCATGTGCTGGGCGGCCAGAGTGCGGAACAAGCGAGTGGCCTGAGCCATAAAGAGAGAGGCTGGAACTCCCTTGCCCGACACGTCACCCACGCAGAAGTAGAGTTCGTCGCCCTGCAACAAATAACCGTACAAGTCGCCACCGACTTCCTTGGCTGGCGTCATGGCTGCAAACATGTCAAGTCCGGGATAATGGGGGAAGATATTGGGGACCATCGACATCTGGATGTCACGGGCAATACGCAGCTCGCTGGCCATGCGCTCCTTGGCCTTGGTCGTCTTCTCCAGTTCGTCATAAGCCACTTTCAGCTTGGCATGAGCATCCTCCAGCTTGCTATGGGCTGCAGCCAGACGATGGGCTGCCTTGCGTTTATTCAGCGTATAAATTAGGAAGAATATCACCAGTAGCACCAAGGCAATACCCGTTCCGACCAGTCGCGTATGACCGACTTCAGCTTCTTTACGGGCTATCTCGGCTTCTTTGCCTTGTGTGTCGTAGATGGTAGCCAACTCAGCCATGGCGCTGTTTTTCTGATGGGTGATGGTGGAGTCAAGCAGAGTCAGGATTCGTGCTCCGATAACGATGGCCGAGTCACGCCGGCCTGCCTTGGCATTGGACAGGTATTTAGGCAGATAGTATAGTTGGATATTGTCCAGAGTGGTTCCCATACCCATGGCATCGAGCGTTTCGTCCAAATAGCGATAGTTGTCGGCAGCTTCACGATAGCGCTCAGCGACCACCAAATAGTCATTCGCATTGATACGTCCGTTAGCAGTCTTCGAAAAGTCGGTCCTCAAGAAACGCTGATAGGCTTCAGCAGCCTCCTTGGGTTTGTTGAGGCGCTGCAAGGCTACGGCACGCATAATCTCAATGTGAGCCTGGTATTCGTCAAAGTATTCCGAACGGGCGTCCGGACGCTGGCGATACTTATTAAGCAGCATCTCCGTACGGTCTATCCAGTAGATGGATTCTGCATATCGGCGAGTTTTGATATAGGCCTGACTGGTATATACGGTGCCCAGTACTGCTTCCTGGAATCCGCGGCTGGTTGTATCGGACTGCCAGCGATTGGCATAGTGGCCGCGGGCCGTGACAAAACTCTCGTTGGCTTCCTTGTCTTGTCCGAGGTTCAGCTGACAGCAGCCGATATTATTGAGCAGAATGGCATAGTCTATATCGGAGCCGATTCCTGACTCTTCCATTTTCTTTACCGCCGGAACGGCTACGCGCAAGGAACCTTCAAAGTCGCCTCTGACCAGCAACAGTTCCGACAGCCGACGGGCAGACTTGTTATAGCTGAGCTGGTCCTGGGCGTTGGTAACCTCGCACTCCAACGCCTTGCGATAGCATATTTCTGCCATACGGTACTGTCCCTGATGATAGTAAGACACGCCGCGCCAGCGGTTGGCATCCAGCGTGGAGATGTCGCCGGTGATTTCAAAACTGTCGACCACCTGGCGCATGTGCTCATACTCCTTGGCGACACCGATATCGAATATGACGCTGTCAGCCCGGCTGGCTCTGACATCCTTGTTCGCCGGACGACCGCACGACTGGGCCATGAAGGCTATGACGAATAATGCGGGAAGCACAGTTACTATCTTCAATCTGTTCATAACGCTGCAAAGTTACGAAATAAATGTGAATTAAGAATTAAGAATTGAGAATATTTTCGTACCTTTGCATCCAAAATTTATCGTTTTATGAGAAAATTACTGATTCTTGTAGTTTCGGCACTTCTTACACTGCCAGCTACAGCAAAAGCACAAGACAACGTGATTGGAAAACAGAACATTAAACTGAACAGTCGCATGATGACTGCCGAAGCCCTGTGGGCCATGGGGCGCATCGGTGCCGCAGAGGCATCGCCCGACGGGAAACTGGTGGTCTATCAGGTGGGCTATTACAGCGTGAAGCAGAACAAGAGCCACCAGGTACTCTACGTCATGAATGCCGACGGCAGCGGTCAGCGGCTGCTGACCAAGAGTGCCAAGAGCGAGACAGACCCCACGTGGCTCGACGCACGGACCATCGCCTTCGTCAGCGGTGGCGAGGTGTGGTGTATGAAGACCGACGGCTCTGAGCGCCGCCAACTGTCCGAGACCGGCGGCCAGGTCGAGGGCTTCAAGTTCTCGCCCGACCGTCAGAGGGTCATCATCGTGAAGTCGATTCCCTTCCACGAGGTCATCAAGAAGAATCCCGACGACCTGCCCAAGGCGACCGGCCGCCGCGTGACAGACCTCATGTATCGCCACTGGGACCACTACGTGGAGAGCATTCAGCATCCATTCCTTTGTTCCGTCAGCAACTACGTCATAGCCGCCGACGCCAAGGACATTCTCGAGGGCGAGCCCTACGAGTGCCCGATGGAACCGTTTGGAGGCATCGAGCAACTGGCATGGAGTCCCGACTCGAAGACCATTGCCTATACCTGTCGCAAGAAGAAGGGTACGGACTATGCCACCTCTACCGACTCGGACATATACTTATACGATATAGGTACGGGACAGACCCGCAACCTCTGCAAGCCCGAAGGCTATGTGGAGCCCGTCTACGACCCGAGCCATACGCTGGCCGACCAGGCTGTAAACCGCCATCCGCAGGAGAACAGTCCCGGCTACGACCAGAATCCACAGTTCTCGCCCGACGGCAAGTACATTGCCTGGCAGTCGATGGCCCGCGACGGATACGAGGCTGATCTGAACCGCCTGTGCATCTATGCGCTGGAGAACGGCACCAAGCGATACCTGAACTGGAAGAGCGACGTAGAGTCATTCTGCTGGGCTCCGCAGACGGGCAGAAGGGTGAAGGCCACCGCCCCGCAGTTCTACTTCCTCAGCGTATGGCACGGCTGCTGCAACATGTACGTGGCCAGCCAGAAAGGCGAAGTGACACAGCTCACCGAGACGTGGGACGACTGGACGTCGCTCCAGATGGCCAACAACGGACAGCAGATTCTGGCTACCCGCCAGAGTCTGAGCGCCCCGACAGATATTTACATGGTCAACCCCGTTCCCGCACGCCGCGGTGCATCGGCTCAGGCCACCGTGACCCGGCTGACCAATGAGAACGGGCACATTCTCTCGCAGCTGACCCTCGGCAAGATGCAGCAGTACTGGGTGCCCACGACCGACGGCAAGAAGGAGCTGGTATGGGTGATGCTGCCCGCCAACTACGAGGAGGGCAAGCGCTACCCCACCCTGCTCTTCTGCGAGGGCGGTCCGCAGTCGCCCGTCTCGCAGTTCTGGTCCTACCGCTGGAACTTCCAGATGATGGCTGCCAACGGATATGTCGTCGTGGCGCCTAACCGCCACGGGCTGCCGGGATTCGGACAGGAGTGGAAGGAGCAAATCTCCGGCGACTGGACCGGGCAGTGCATGGACGACTACCTGTCGGCCATCGATTTCGCTGCCGACTCGCTGCCGTTCGTGGACCGCGACCGCCTAGGCGCTGTCGGAGCCTCGTTCGGCGGATTCTCCGTCTACTACCTTGCCGGCCACCACAACAAGCGCTTCAAGGCATTCATCTCGCACGACGGAGCCTTCAACCTGGAGTCGATGTATACCGACACCGAGGAGGTGTTCTTCTCCAACTGGGAGTACGACGACGCCTACTGGAACAAGAACCGCACCGGCCGTGCCGCCAAGACCTACGAGAACTCGCCGCACAAGTTCGTCGACAAGTGGGATACCCCCATCCTGTGCATCCACGGCGAGAAGGACTACCGCATCGTCTACAACCAGGGCATGGGAGCCTTCAATGCGGCCCGCCTGCGCGGTATCCCAGCCGAACTGCTCATCTTCCCCGACGAGAACCACTGGGTGTTGAAGCCCCAGAACGGCATACTCTGGCAGCGCACCTTCTTCGACTGGCTCGACCGCTGGCTGAAAAAATAAAACCGAGGCTTTGCTCCGAGAGCAAGACGAAGTTTCAAGCGAAAATAAAAATAAAACAGTAAAAAATATGACCCAAACGATTCAAAAAACCCTTCGCGACAGCGCAGCCATGCGCTGGACCGCACTGCTGCTGCTGGCACTCGCCATGTTCTGCAGCTACATCTTCATGGACATCCTCTCACCCATCAAGGACCTCATGCAGGAAACCCGCGGATGGGACTCCACCGCCTTCGGAACCATGCAAGGCTCAGAGGTGTTCCTCAACGTCTTCGTCTTCTTCCTCATCTTTGCCGGCATCATCCTCGACAAGATGGGCGTCCGTTTCACAGCCATCCTATCGGCAGCCGTCATGCTGATAGGAGCCTGCGTCAAGTGGTACGCCGTCAGCGACAGCTTCATCGGCAGCGGACTGGAGACTTGGTTTAACAACAACCTGAACTACATCCCCCTGTTCGACGAGCTGGGCGTATCGCCCTTCTACGAGGGAATGCCCGCCTCAGCCAAGTTTGCCGCCTGCGGATTTATGATCTTCGGTTGCGGATGCGAAATGGCAGGCATCACCGTCTCGCGCGGTATCGTCAAGTGGTTCAAGGGCCGCGAGATGGCACTGGCCATGGGCAGCGAGATGGCACTGGCCCGTCTGGGCGTAGCCACCTGCATGATCTTCTCGCCCTTCTTCGCCCGCCTCGGCGGCCAGGTCAGTGTCAGCCGTTCCGTCGCCTTCGGCGTCGTCCTCATGTGCATCGCACTCATCATGACCGTCGTCTACTTCTTCATGGACCAGAAACTCGACGCACAGACCGGCGAGGCAGAAGAGAAGGACGACCCCTTCAAAGTGTCAGACATCGGAAAAATCCTCTCCGACAGCGGCTTCTGGATTGTCGCCCTCCTATGCGTACTCTACTACTCCGCCATCTTCCCCTTCCAAAAGTATGCCGTCAACATGCTGCAGTGCAACCTCACGCTGACACCCCCCGAGACCGACTCCTTCTGGGCCAGCCCCTCAGTCACCATCGTACAGTACGTCATCATGCTCGTTGTTGCAGCCGCAGGCTTCGCATCCAACTTCCAGAAGAAAGCCAACCTGCGCCACGGCCTGCTCACCGTCAGCATCATCGCCCTCATCACCTACTGCTATATGGGCTTCATGCGCCAGTCGGCAGAATCCATCTTTGCCGTATTCCCCCTGCTGGCCGTACTCATCACACCCATCCTCGGCTCCTACCTCGACCACCACGGCAAGGCAGCCACCATGCTCGTCATGGGATCACTGCTGCTCATCGGCTGTCACCTAACATTCGCCTTCATACTGCCCATGGTCAAGGGCTCAGCCGTCGGCGGCATCATCATCGCCTACGCCACCATCCTCGTGCTCGGAGCATCGTTCTCACTCGTACCCGCCAGCCTCTGGCCCTCAGTACCCAAACTCGTTGACGCCAAGGTCATCGGTTCAGCCTACGCCCTCATCTTCTGGATTCAGAACATCGGACTCTGGCTGTTCCCTCTGCTCATCGGTAAAGTACTCGACGCCACCAATCCAGGAGTCACCGACCCCACACAGTTCAACTACACAGCCCCCCTCGTCATGCTCGCATGTCTCGGTGTGGCAGCTTTGCTCCTCGGTCTGCTCCTCAAGGTCGTTGACCGCAAGAAGGGTCTCGGACTGGAAGAACCCAACATCAAGGAGTAACCCAAACTCCTTGATGTCCACCCCAAAAAGAAAAACGAGGGTATAAAAGCGACCCAAAAAGAAAAATGTATCATCGCCAGCCGGCAATGATACATTTTTTTAATGTCCTGTGTAAGCAGTGCTTATTTCACCTTTGCAACGATGGCCTTGAAAGCCTCGGGGTTGTTCAGGGCCAGGTCTGCAAGCACCTTACGGTTAATCTCGATACCTGCCTTAGCCAACTTACCCATCAGAACTGAATAGCTCATACCCTCCTGACGAGCGGCAGCGTTGATACGCTGAATCCACAGAGCGCGGAAGGTGCGCTTCTTGTTCTTACGGTCGCGATAGGCGTAGGTAAGACCCTTCTCCCAAGTATTCTTGGCTACTGTCCAAACATTCTTGCGGGCACCAAAGTAACCGCGAGTGAGTT
>CAMOWH010000046.1:0-16816 GCA_946628315.1 uncultured Prevotella sp. | reverse complement strand
AATATTCTTTGGTTTTTCGCTCGATTATTCCTAACTCTGACCCTTGGTCAAGTTAGGCTGCATCTCGGAAAACCTCAAATAAATTTGGTTTTTCGCTCGATTTGCACTAACTTTGTGCCCCAAATGGAAAACAGTATCAACGAAACGGGTTATCCCGCGTGGCTGGTGCGGGTGCACCGGTGGCGCACGGAGCACGTGAGCGACAAGATGTTCCTCCTGTTGCTGGCGTTCGTGGTGGGCGTGCTGGCGGCGGTGGCGGCTGAGGTGCTGCACGGGCTCATCAACCAGATAGTGGCGCTGCTGACGGGGCACTTCGAGGCCGAATCGTACAACTGGCTCTACCTGGTCTACCCGGTCATCGGCATCTACCTGACGTCGCTCTTCGTGCGCTACGTGGTGAAGGACAACATCTCGCACGGCATCACGCGCATACTCTACGCCATATCGTCGAACCGTTCGCGGCTGAAGGCGCACAACACGTGGTCGTCGGTCATTGCGTCGGCCATCACCATCGGCTTCGGCGGCTCGGTGGGAGCCGAGGCGCCGATAGTGCTGACGGGCTCGGCCATCGGGTCGAACCTGGGGCGGCTGTTCCGGCTGGACAACAAGACGCTGATGACGCTGGTGGGCTGCGGCGCGGCGGGAGCCATCGCCGGCATCTTCAAGGCCCCGATAGCGGGTCTGGTGTTCACGCTGGAGGTGCTGATGATAGACCTGACCATGGCATCGCTGCTGCCCATCCTGGTGTCGTGCGTCACGGCGACGTGCGTGACGTACATCCTGCGCGGCGACGCGGCGCTGTTCACGTTCCACCTGGACTCGGTCTGGACGGTGGAGCGCGTGCCGGCGTGCATCCTGTTAGGCATAGCGTGCGGGCTGGTGTCGCTGTACTTCATCCGTACCATGAACGCCTGCGAGGACATGTTCGCCCGGTTCAAGGACAGGCCATACGTCAAGCTTGTCATTGGCGGACTCATCCTGAGTACACTCATCTTCCTGTTCCCTTCGCTATATGGCGAGGGATATAAGAGCATCAATCTGTTGCTGAATGGTAAGACGGAGGCCGACTGGGACCAGATACTGGACGGGTCGCTGTTCTACGGCCACTCCGAATACCTTATATTATATATAGCACTGGTGCTGCTGACCAAGGTCTTCGCCACGTCGGCCACCAACGGCGGCGGCGGCTGCGGCGGTACGTTCGCACCCTCGCTGTTCATCGGTTGCTTCGCGGGCTTCCTCTTCTCCCGCCTGTGGAACATCTACCAGGTGGGCGTCTACGTGCCCGAGAAGAACTTCGCCCTGCTGGGCATGGCCGGTGTCATGTCCGGCGTCATGCACGCCCCGCTGACGGGCATCTTCCTCATAGCCGAGATTACCGGCGGCTACAACCTGTTCATGCCGCTGATGATAGTCTCCGTGGCCAGCTATCTGACCATCATCATCTTCGAGCCCCACAGCATCTACGGTATGCGGCTGGCCCGGCAGGGACGGCTGGTCACCCACCACACCGACCATGCCGTGCTGACGCTGATGAGCCTCGACTCGGTCATCGACCGCGACTATCAGGCCGTCGACCCCGACATGGAGCTGGGACACATGGTGCACAAAATCAGCCGCACGCACAGCTCGGTGCTGCCCGTGACCGACGCCGCCGGCACGCTGCTGGGCGAAATCAACATCCTGAAGATACGCCACGTCGTGTTCCGCACCGAGCTGTACCACCACTTCACGGCCTCGCAGCTGATGGTGCAGCCCGACGCAACGCTGAGGGACGATACCCCCATGAACGAGGTGATGAAGACCTTTGAGCGCACGCAGGCCGATTGGCTGCCTGTGCTCGACCAGAACCGCCACCTGAAGGGCTACGTCTCGCGCAAGCGAATGTACGACATGTACCGCAAGATGGTCCACGACTTCAGCCAAGACTGATTCCCCGAAACGTCGAAGCATCGAAATATCGAAACGTCGAAATATCGAAAACAACGAAAAAAACATCGAAACAACACCATGCAGAAAAAAGACCTTAGAATAGTATTCATGGGGACGCCGGAGTTTGCGGTGGAGACGCTGCGGGCGCTGGTCGAGAACCAGTATGACGTCGTGGCTGTCGTGACCCAGCCCGACAAGCCCGTCGGCCGGCACGGCAGCGTGCTGCAACCCTCGGCCGTCAAGCAGTACGCCGTGGCGCACAACCTGCCCGTGCTGCAGCCCGAGAAGATGAAAGACCCGGAGTTCGTCGAGCAGCTGCGCTCGTACCATGCCAACCTGCAGGTCGTGGTGGCCTTCCGTATGCTGCCCGAAGTGGTGTGGGCCATGCCCGAGTACGGCACCTTCAACGTCCACGCCGCCCTGCTGCCCCAGTATCGCGGCGCGGCACCCATCAACTGGGCCGTCATCAACGGCGAGACCCAGACCGGTGTCACCACCTTCTTCCTGGACCACGACATCGACACCGGCCGCATCATCCTGAAAAAGCCCTTCGCCATTCCTGACGATGCCGATGTCGAGTATGTCTACGACGGGCTGATGCACCTCGGGGCCCAGCTCTGCTTAGAAACTCTGGACGCCATCGTCGCCGCCGACGGCCGTCCCCACACGATTGCCCAGGAGGAAACTGTCAACTCATTGAAGCCCGCCCCCAAGATATTCAAGGAGACCTGCGAGATAGACTGGTCGAAGAGTGCCAAGCAGGTCTACGACTTCGTGCGCGGACTGTCGCCTGTCCCCGGCGCCTGGACCACGCTGGTGACCCCGGACGGCAAGGAGACCGTGCTCAAGATTTACAAGGCCCGCAAGACCGGAGCGAAGGGCGGGGCGGTAGGAACGCTGAGCGTAGAGGGCAAGTCGCTGTGCATCTCGGCACAGGACGAACTGCTGGAAATCGTCGAGCTGCAGCTGGCCGGCAAGAAGCGCATGGCCGCCCGCGACTTCCTGAACGGCATGAAGAATGCGGAACTCTGTCACGTGAAATAAAAATAAGGGTGAAGAAATAATAAAACCGTCGGGCTCGTCGTTATATAAGTAAATAATGTTAAACAGATATGTATTTGCCTATGCAGCATTTTACTCAAGACGAATTGAAGCCAAACCCATCGACTATTCTGTTTCTGAAACAGTTTGCCCGGATGTGTAATTCTAACAAGAAAGTAAATAATGGCTACCATAGTATCTCCGTCGTTGCTTGCTGCTGACTTCCTGCACTTGGACAGCGAGCTCGAAATGATTAACCGCAGCGAAGCCCAGTGGCTCCATCTGGACGTGATGGACGGCGTCTTCGTTCCCAACATCTCCTTTGGCTTCCCCGTGCTGGAAGCCGTAGCCCGGAAGTGCAAGAAGGCGCTTGACGTACACTACATGATTGTGCACCCCGAGCAGTACATCCGTCAGACCGCCAAGCTCGGTGCCATGATGATGAATGTCCACGTCGAGGCGTGTACCCATCTGCACCGTACCGTACAGGAAATCCACGATGCCGGCATGAAGGCCGGCGTCACGCTGAATCCTGCGTCGCCCGTCTCGTTGCTCGAAGACATCATTGACGACGTGGATATGGTGCTGCTGATGAGCGTCAACCCCGGCTTCGGCGGTCAGAAGTTCATCGAGAACACCATACGGAAGGTGAAGCGTCTGCGCAGGATGATTGACGAGCGCGGTGCCAAGGTGCTGATTGAGGTCGACGGCGGTGTGCAGGCAGAAACCGCCCCCCGGCTGGTACAGGCTGGGGTCGATGTGCTGGTCAGCGGCAGCTATGTGTTCAAGAGTCCCACTCCCGAACAGACCATTCACGAGCTCTGCGCACTCTAAAGTTCCAAGTTGCGCTCTGCGCACTCTAAAGTTCCATGTTCAGCTGAATCTGGTGCTGCTTGGCTATGCGGCGCATGTTGATGAGCGCATAGCGCATACGTCCCAGCGACGTGTTGATGCTGACGCCGGTCACCTGGGCAATCTCCTTGAACGACAAATCCTGGTAGAAACGCATGTAGACCACCTCGCGCTGGGCGGCAGGCAGGGCGTTCATGATGCTGCGCACGTCGCTCATAATCTGCGCATTGACAAACTCCGTCTCGCGGTTGCCGTCCATCAGGTCTTCGCTCTTCAGCTTGCTCAGGTCGTTGTCTGCACCCGTTTCCACCATGTGCTCGCTCTTCTGCTGGCGGTAGACGTCCATGATGACGTTGTGGGCAATGCGTGTCAGCCAGAACGAGAACTTGCCGCAGTCTGTGTACTTGCCTTCCTGCAACTTGGTAATCACCTTGACAAAAGTGTCCTGGAACACATCGTTCGCCAGTTCGGGGTCGCGGACCACGAACAAAATGTAATTGTAGAGCTTCTGCTGATTGCGAGTTAATAACTCATCAAACGCCTTGTTGTCTCCTTCTACATAGCGTAAGGCCAACATTTCGTCGGTCAAGCCATTGTAATTCTTCATATTATTTTCTTTTTGTTATGAAGTAGAAGTAGTGTCGATAGGCAGTCTTTTTTAAATGATAGTTATTAACTTTTGTTGTTTTTTCGGCAGCAAAAGTATATAAAATTATCAAAACAGCCAAATAAATGTGGCAAAAAATGCTGTTTTTGTGGATTTTGTTGTATCTTTGTGCTTGATTTAAGACCTAAAAATGTAACAAAATGCAAAAACTTTTCGTTCCAGGCCGACTGTGCCTGTTTGGAGAACACACGGACTGGGCAGGACACTATCGCACCATGAATGCCGATATTCTGCCCGGAGCCTCTATCGTCACTGGTATTGAACAGGGAATCTACGCCGAGGTGGAGAAGTCTCCCATCTTCGAGTTGCACAGCGATGCCCCGGAGATTGCCGATGTGTGGCACGACTTCTCATGCCGGATGGACGAGGCCGAGCTGAAGCGGGTGGCCAAGTCTGGCTCCTTCTTCTGCTATTGTGCCGGTGTGGCATCCTACATGTTGGAGTGGTACAAAGTAGGTGGTGTCCGTATCCGCATTACCGGCATGACGCTGCCCATGAAGAGCGGGCTCTCGTCGTCTGCAGCCATTTGCGTCTTGGTCGCACGCGCGTTCAATTTATTATATCATCTCAACCTGAATACATTGGGCGAGATGAACATTGCCTATCTGGGCGAGCTCCGCACGTCGAGCCGCTGCGGACGTCTGGACCAGGCGTGTGCCTTTGGCGTGAAGCCCAATCTGATGACCTTCGACGGTGACGAGATTGAGGTCAGGTCGCTCAATGTGAAGAAGCAGCTCTACTGGGTCTTTGCCGACCTTTGCGCCGAGAAGGATACCATCAGGATACTGTCTGACCTGAACAAGGCTTATCCGTTTGCTTCCAACGAGGCCGAGGAGAATCTGCACAAGGCTTTGGGCGAGTGGAACCATGAGGTGATAGAACGGGCGGTCAGATATTTGGCTGAAGGCGATTGTGAGGCGCTCGGCCGATTGATGACAGAAGCCGAAACGATGTTCGACAAGTATGTGGCTCCTATGTCGCCGGCATTGTGGGCTCCCAAGTTGCACGAGGTGTTGCAGGACCCGCAGATACAGCCTATGGTATATGGCGGTAAGGGAGTCGGCTCGCATGGTGACGGTTCGGTACAGTTCCTGGCCCGCAGCGCAGAAGACCAGGCTCGGCTAATCGACTATTTGGAAGCGAAGGGCATGAAAGCCTATCCGCTGACGCTGCGCCCTGTGCATACAGTACGCAAAGCCATCATTCCTGTGGCAGGCTTTGGCACCCGCCTTTATCCGGCAACCCGTGCACTGAAGAAAGACTTCTTCCCCATTCCCTGTGCGGACGGCATGGTACGCCCCGTAATCCTTATCTTGTTGGAGGAACTGGTGAAGAGTGGAGTGGAGGAGATTTGTCTGGTTCTCGGCTCCGAAGAGGAACGCCTGCAGTACACGGACTTCTTTGACCGTCCGCTGGGCGAAGAGCATCTGCGGAAGCTGAACAAGGAAGCTCAGGAGTACGAGAACCGTATCCTTGACATCGGCAAGCGCCTGCACTATGTCTACCAGCATGAAAAACGAGGCTTCGGCCATGCCGTCTATCAGGCTGCCCAGTTTGCCAACAACGAACCCGTCTTGCTCTTATTGGGTGATACGCTCTATCGCAGCCTGTCGAACAAGCCTTGCGCCTTACAGTTGATTGAGGAATACGAACGCTATAACCAGCTGATGGTCAGCATCCATGCCGTTCCTTTGTCCGATGTGAGCCACTATGGTATCCTGAGTGGTGTCTGGGAAGATAAGGAACGTACCATCCTCAATGTCTCCGTCATGAACGAGAAGCCCAAGTCCTCGTATGCCGAAGAATTCCTTGGCGTCCGCAATGCCGATGGTGAGAAGGAGTACTACAGCGTCTTCGGACAGTATATCCTGACGCCCGATGTGTTTGCCCAGTTGGCAGAGGACATCCGGAAAGCCGATGCAGACGGTGACCACCAGCGTGAGATAGAACTGACAGCCGCCCTTGAGGCTGTTCGCCAGAAGAGCGGCATGATGGGGGTCAGACTGCAGGGTAAGATGTACGATATGGGTAATCCAACGGCCCTGCGACGTTGTGTAGAAGAGTTTGCTAAATAGAATAAACGGAATAGCGGCGGGGGATTACCTTTGTGAAGGCTCCTCTGCACGACGCAACAGATACTGGCCGTAGTCATTTTTTATCATGGGCTCGGCCAGTTTCTTCAGTTGCTCACTGTCTATCCAGCCGCGCTTGTAGGCAATCTCCTCCAGGCAAGCCACTTTAAGTCCCTGGCGCTTCTCGATGACCTCGATGAAGGTTGACGCCTCTGACAGAGAGTCGTGGGTGCCCGTGTCAAGCCATGCAAAACCGCGCTGTAGCGTCTGCACCAGCAACTTCTTTTGTTGGAGATATTCCTGATTGACGGTCGTAATCTCCAGCTCGCCGCGTGCCGAGGGCTTGATATTCTTGGCAATCTCTACCACGCTGTTGGGGTAGAAATAAAGTCCGACGACAGCATAATTGGATTTAGGCTTCTTGGGCTTCTCTTCAATGGAGAGACAGTTGCCGTCCTTGTCAAACTCTGCCACTCCATAGCGCTCGGGGTCGTTGACATAATAGCCGAAAACGGTTGCCAGCCCGTCTTGCTCAGCGTGTGCCACGGCCTGTTTCAACATGCCGGTGAATCCGCTGCCATAGAAAATGTTGTCACCCAGCACCAGACAAGCGCAGTCGTTCCCGATGAACTGTTCGCCGATGATGAAGGCTTGAGCCAGTCCGTCGGGAGAGGCCTGCTCGGCATACTCGAAGCGCACGCCTAAGTCGGAGCCGTCGCCCAAAAGACGCTTGAAACCCGGCAGGTCATAGGGCGTTGAGATAATCAGGATTTCACGAATGCCTGCCAACATCAGCGTTGAGATGGGGTAGTAGATCATAGGCTTGTCAAAGATGGGAATCAACTGCTTTGATACACCTTTTGTAATGGGGTAGAGGCGTGTTCCGCTGCCTCCGGCTAATACGATACCTTTCATAATGCTTTGTATTTTAATGCTTTTCAGTTGCAAAGATACAACTTTATTCTGAAAACATTTGGTAAATTAGCCAAAAATATCTAATTTTGCACCTGTTTATATAATCTTTAACGAAACGAAGTGATATGAAACATATTATACGTACGCTATGTGCAACCATATTTTTAATGTCCCAGATGCTATCCTTTGCCCAGCAGGCTGAACGGTTTAGCATCAGCACATTGAACGTTGACGGCCTGCCAAAGAAAATCCTTGTTTTCAATGTAAAACCTAATGGTCCAGGCAGCGCAGGTACAGTCCGCATTGGCAAGTATCTTTTCCAGAAGAACTATGACCTTATGTTTTTTCAGGAAGATTTTAACTATCATGACGAACTCACTGCCTTTCTGGAAGATAACTACCAGTTTGACACCTGGAGTGGTGACATAGGTGTGCTGGACGGGGTACATAAGGTAGACCTGTTGCACGCTCAGAACCACCAGTTCGAGTGCGACGGGCTAGGAGCCTGCTGGAAGAAGGGCATCCAAGTGACGGCAGTAACCCGTACTCCGTGGAACGACCATTTCGGTAAGTTCAGCCATGCGGGCGACGAGCTCATCAAGAAAGGCTTCCGCCGCTATGAGGTGACGCTGGCCGGCGGAACTCGGATAATCGTCTACAACCTGCACATGGATGCAAGTAGCGTCATCGACGAGAAGGAGGGCAAGGATATGAAGGACCGTGCAGCTCGTCAGGGAGAATACAGACAGGTGCGCGAAGACATCATGAACCATTTTGACAATCGTCCCGTCATTATTCTGGGCGACCTGAACAGTTACCATAGCCGTGAGAAAATCAAGGAGAACTTTATTGATGTCATCAATGCCACAGGTCTGGCCGAGGCTCACGATGTATGGATAGAGGTGGAGAAGAGAGGGCAGTATCCTACTGGTCAGCAAGAGCCAATTTACTCAGAGACGGAAGACAGACTGCTGGAAGGAGAGTCCAGGGACAAGATTATCTACATCAACCCTGTGAATGGCCCGAAACTCAAGCCGCTGACCTATCTGCTCGACACTGAGGGCTATCAACGTAACGGCAAGTTCATGGGCGACCACATTCCCGTGGCTGCAACGTTTGAAATTCTTGGAGGAGCCAAGACGGCTCTTCAGAATTTGCAGGCAGAACAACAGGACGACTCTGCCGTTGAGTTCTACAACCTGAAAGGTCAGCATGTAGATCAGCCTGACAAGGGTGTCTATATTGAGCGCAAAGGCAAGGATGCCCATAAACGTGTTATTAAAAAGTAATGATGGCTATGAAAAAGATATTGATAACTCTATTAATGATTCTTGTCGCAGCGCTTAACGTTGCCGCACAGGGCGTAACCTATAAAATCCTCCACGAGAATAATGACACCACCGTCAAGTGCAAGGTAGAAGGAATCTCGCTGGGCTCGCGTGCCGTCCGCCACATCGTCTACGAGTATCCCTCGACCGATGCCGACGGCAAGCCTGTCACCATCAGTGGCATCGTGATGGTGCCTTCCGATGTTGACAAAGGCGAGGTGCCTTGCGATGGCATCATTCTGTTCAATCACGCCACACTCGGCTCGCTGGAGGACGCTCCCTCGCAGGGAGGACTGGTTTTCCCCAGTGGCCTGTTGGCCAATCCGCTGAAGCCTAACTACATTGTGGTGATGAGTGACTACATTGGCTTTGGATCGTCGAAGGACCACCCTTATGAGTACCTCTGTGGACACACCAATGGTCGTAACTCGCTGGATGGTCTGCTGGCCGCCCGCCAGATGCTGACGGACAAGAATATACCTATGGGTAAATACCTTTTCAACGTAGGCTTCTCGCAGGGTGGCACGGAAGCGATGTATATTGCCAAGCTGCGCGATACTGAGGAAAAGTATAAGGATATCCATTTCGACAAGACCTTTGCCGGTGGCGGAGTGCTGGACATTGAGAAAGCTTACTCCGAGTATGTCAGGCTGGACAAGGCCGATGCCATGAGCGACATCGCCATCATGCTTATCTCGGTCAATGAGAACTATCACCTCGGCATTGACTACAAGGACTTGTTCAACGAGCCCTTTGCCTCTCATGTGCAGGAGTTTCTGGAGAAGAAAGATAAGGACGTGCTGAGAAAGTATGGTGTTGCCGATCTTGACTCGCTCCACCAGCTGCTCACTCCTGCCTATATGGATTTGGAAAGCGAGCCAGCCAAGAAACTGATGGCTAAGCTGGCAGAAATCAAGATATCCAATGGCTGGACGCCTGACCTGACGCAGAAATACTTCATTGCGCACAGTCGCCACGACAACTATGTGCCCGTACAATGTTCGCGCAGCTTGCTGGGCTGGATGGAAGAGCAGGGCTTCAAGCCCAGTGTCGTGCCTGGTAAGACCAATCTGCAAACCAACATGCTGATATTCAAGCTGAAGCACCAGCCATCGGCTATCGTGTGGGGCATTCAGACCATGGCAGCCATTCAGTTCTGGCCCGTTGCCTACTACGAGGGTGGATTGAATCGTTTCTACTATGATGCCGTCAAGGATATGAACTTGATGAAGCTGATTAAACTGCTGGAGAGCTTGGGCATCGACCTGCGCAAGATTATCAAGAATGGCGGTTTGGCATCTGCCATGCATAATAGGGCAGGTTCAGTTGAGACGGTCATAGATAATATATTAAATCTTATTCCCAATGCTGTTGACGCACTGAGCAAGGTTGACCTGACTCCGAGGGATGTGGCACAGATGTTGGCAGACTCTGGCGTTACAACTGCTGATCTTGTGGAAGTAGCAGCATATCTGTTATCAGGTCTTTTGTCGGATTCCGAGAATGACGTGTATGCTCCTGCTCTCCAGCAGTTGGGAGAAAAGACAGAGGCTCCCCTCTATCTGCTGAAATACTATGAAAAGACATTGGCCGACTGGCTGTTGCTGGGCGGCATTGATGTCGAGTACAGTCAGTGGGGCTGGGGCCTTACAGAATGATTATAAAATTGTAAAATTATAAAGATATGAGTTTTTTGAATAAATTATTTGGAAAAAAGGAGGACGAACAACAGAAGACTGGGGGCATGGAAGATTTCATGACCCTCATCCGAGTATATTTCCAGGCTTGCATGGCTGCTGACCTGGGCATTTCAAATCTCGCCGCACTGCCCGACTTGCGTGTGTTCAAGGCCACATTGAAGGTGCCTACACAGAATAATCGTCTGGGACTGGCCGAGAAGTCGCGTTGCAACAAGATGCTGAAGGAACTCTATCAGATGGACGACGACTTCACTAAGGAGATTGATGCCAGCATCCGCAAACGCTGTAAGAAACCGCAGGACGTGCAGACCTACATGTATCAGTTCTCCGGCTTTACGCAGGATTTGATGATGCTCACGGGCAACCTTATGAAGTTCAAACTCCGTGTGCCCAGTTTCTTCAAGAGTGCTATTCGCACCATGACCGAAAAGACTGTTAACGACATCTTTAATAAGAACGACTTCACGGACCCAGGAGTCATGAAGACCGTTGTGGCTATTCGCCAGTACGCTCAGAAGCTGGGCTTCTCGCAGCAGTGGACAACTAATTTCGTCTACCGTGTCGTGATGCTGGCCAAAAAGGAGAAACAGCCTAAAGGAGAGTAAGAAGTGAGATTTAAAAAATATTAAAATAGTGGAAGTTATGCCACTATTTTAATATTTTTACTTTACCTTTGTGCGGAAAAGTGAAGCGTAATGACGGCTAACGAGAAAACAATTGTAACGTTCGAGACTCGCATCAGGCAGATGATTCTTCGTTTTCAGCAGTTGAAAAAGGAGAACCAGCAGCTTGTTGACACAGTGAAGAAGAACGAGCAGGCCCTCAAGGACTTGCAGGCAAAGTTAGACCAACAGCTGTCCGATTACCAATCACTGAAGATGGCTAAGATGATTGAGATTACCGACGGCGACCTCAGTGGGGCCAGGGAACGGTTGTCAAAGCTTATCCGCGACGTCAATAAGTGCATTGCAATCCTCAGCGATGAGAATCAATAAGGAGAACAAGCTATGGCAGAACAGAACAAGGACAGACTACATATCAGGTTGCACGTTTATGACGAGGAAATAGAAGTCGTCATCAACCGCGAGGACGAAGAGTACTATCGCAGTGCAGCTAAACTCATTACCGAGCGATACAATGGCTACGCTCAACGATTCAAGGGCCGCAAGACTGACCACACGATTGCACTCATGACCCTTGTCGACATAGCCTTGACGTATCAGAAGGAGCGTGCCAGCAATGACACCATGCCCTACGATAATGTTCTTGCCCGTTTGACGTCAGAAATCGAGGCTGTCCTCGGTGAGTAGCAAACGTAAGGCGTAAGAACATTAATTCAATATATATTACACATTTATGAACATTATTGTTGGTATTATTTTAATCGTGGCGGCCCTTATTATAGGCGGCCTCTGCGGATTTATGATTTTCCGCTTTGTTATCAAGGGAAAATATAACGACATGATTGGGGCCGCCAAGAAGGAGGCCGAAGTAATTAAGGAGAAGAAACTGCTCGAAGTCAAGGAGAAGTTCCTCAACAAGAAAGCCGAACTGGAAAAGGAGGTGCAGCAGCGCAACCAGCACATCCAGCAGAGCGAGAACAAGTTGAAGCAGCGTGAGATTTCGCTCAATCAGCGTCAGGAGGAACTCGGACGTCGCAAGAACGACCTTGACAACCAGCAGAACCGCATCGACAACGAGAAGAAACTGCTCTCCATGAAGCAGGAAGAGCTGGAGAAGATGCAGCTCCAGGAGCGTGCCAAGCTTGAAGAACTCTCCGGACTCTCTGCCGACGAGGCTAAAGCCCGCTTGGTAGAGTCGATGAAGGACGAGGCCAAGACCGACGCTGCCGCTTACATCAATGAAATCATGGACGAGGCTAAGCTCAATGCCAATGCTCAGGCCAAGAAGATTATCATTCAGACCATCCAGCGCGTGGCCACCGAGACCGCAGTCGAGAACTCAGTCTCCGTGTTCCACATTGACAACGACGACGTCAAGGGTCGTGTGATTGGTCGTGAGGGTCGTAATATCCGTGCCTTGGAGGCTGCCTGCGGTGTTGAAATCGTAGTCGACGACACCCCCGAGGCTATCGTCATCTCTGCTTTCGACCCTATTCGCCGCGAGACTTGCCGTCTGGCACTCCACCAGTTGGTGGCCGACGGACGTATCCATCCTGCCCGTATCGAGGAGGTGGTTGCCAAAGTCAAGAAACAGCTTGAGAACGAAATTATTGAGACCGGCAAGCGTACTACTATCGATCTTGGTATTCATGGCCTGCATCCGGAACTCATTCGCATTATCGGTAAGATGAAGTATCGTTCCTCTTATGGTCAGAACCTGTTGCAGCACGCCCGCGAGACTGCCAACCTCTGTGCCGTCATGGCCTCAGAGCTGGGCTTGAACCCCAAGAAGGCTAAGCGTGCAGGCCTGTTGCACGATATTGGTAAGGTGCCCGATGAGGAGAGCGAACTGCCCCACGCACTCTATGGTGCCAAGATTGCAGAGAAGTATAAGGAGAAGCCCGATATCTGCAACGCCATCGGTGCCCACCACGACGAGATGGAGATGCAGACCCTGCTGGCTCCCATCGTACAGATTTGCGACGCCATCTCCGGCGCCCGTCCCGGTGCCCGCCGCGAAATCGTTGAGGCTTACATCAAGCGTCTGAACGATCTCGAGGCTATCGCCATGAGCTATCCCGGTGTCACCAAGACCTACGCCATTCAGGCTGGTCGTGAGTTGCGCGTCATCGTCGGTGCCGACAAGATGGACGATGCCGAGACCGAGGCACTGAGCGGACAGATTGCTTCCAAGATTCAGAACGAGATGACCTATCCCGGACAGGTCAAGATTACCGTCATCCGCGAGACCCGCAGCGTTGCCTACGCCAAGTAAGTTTTAATTTGTGAGACTTTCATCAGACTATATATTGATTATGGTAAGGGAAAGTTTAGGAGCAAAAAAGAGTGTTGCTCTCATACTGATGCTCTTGATGAACATCATAGCGATGGCAGGCACGGTGGATAAAGTATCGTTCCACGTTCGACAGCTGATGAGCCACTCGTCAGTCATGCATCGTGCCCAGCGGACGACGAGTGACAAGGTGTGTGCCTTTGTGCGTTTTGCCGAGGGCGATGCCCATCAGTTGCTGTCCAAGTATGACTGCGAACTGGTGACCCAAATTGGCGATATCTATATTGCCAACATCCCGTTGCCCCGGCTGGCGGAAATGGCTGCCTCTGAGCAGGTGGAGCGTATTGAGACCCAGTTGGGCGGCAGACAGTGCAACGACGTTTCCCCTCAGTGGACGGGCACCACGATGGTGCAGTCGGGCTTGTCGCTGCCTCATGGTTACGACGGCACAGGTGTGTTGTTGGGAATCGTAGACAGCGGTTTCGACGTGACCCACCCGGCTTTCTATGGCATTGATGGCAAGACCTATCGCATCAAGGGTTTTGTCGACGACTATGCCGTGGAGGGCGAAACAAAGGGCAAGGCTACTCCCTTGGGACGTGAATATACCACCCAGGAGGACATTCTGAACAACGACCATGTGGGCGATACAAAGGGCAATCACGGTACGCACTGTCTGGGCACAGCAGCCGGCAGCGGCTATGGTACACCCTACAGAGGCGTTGCCTATGGTGCCGACATCTTTGCCATCAGCAGTAGGAATGCTGGCGACGACTATCTGGCTAACTCTGCTGACCAGACGGCACGCATGAAGCGCATCTTCGACTATGCCGAGGAGCACCAGCAGCCCTGCGTCATCACCTACAGCATAGGTTTTGACGACATTCCCGGCGACACGCAACTGTTTCGCGAGGCACTCGACCGTCTGGTGGGACCGGGCCGGATATTAGTAACCTCGGCAGGCAACTCAGGCGGTGATGTCTTCTATGTAGAGAAACCCGTAGGCACGGCGACAGCCGGTGTGGCACTGCTTTACAACAGCAAGCATCTGGCACATGCCTACATGAAGAGTGAACAGCCTTTCCGCCTGAAGTGTCTGGTTTGGCAACGTAAAACGAGTGGGGGTACTACTTACGAACTGGCCGACTCAGTGGTATTCGACAGTACCAATCTGCCCACAGACAGTCTGTTGATGCGCGGTCATCACCTGCTGCTGCAACAGTCGGGCTCGTTCTATACCTTGTCAGCACGCACAGAGAAACAGGAGCGTGATACACTCCTGCTGGCTGTCGAGGGCGTCGAAAGCGAAATCAAGATGTATGCATCTGCCGAAACTCCCTTTGAGAATATCACAGAAAAGCAGCTTACTGATGGTCGCTTCCGCGCTGGTGTCAAGAATCGCAGCGTCGGACTGCCCGGATGTCTGCAGTCGGCAGTCACCGTGGGCGCACTGAACGGACGCGCATCGTTCGTCAATACGCTGGGACAAACCTATTTCTCCAGGGGAGGACAGTCGAACGTAGGCACCATAGCAGTCTTCTCGTCTATAGGTCCCACCAGAGACGGACTGCTCAAGCCCGATATCGTGGCTCCTGGTGTAAACGTCCTGTCGGCAGGCAACAGCTACTGTCCTGACAGTTTTGACTGGTCGATGGTGGCCAAAAGCACCTTCAAGGGGCGTGAATATCCTTGGCTGTCTATGTCGGGCACCTCCATGTCGGGTCCCTGTGCCGCCGGCATCGTCGCCCTTTGGCTTCAGGCTAACCCCAAGCTGAGCCCCGACGACGTGAAGAATGTCTTCAAGGCTACCGCCAAGCACATCGAGGTAGACGGGCAGTGGCCCAACAATGTCTATGGTTACGGACTCATTGACGCCTATGCCGGCATTCAGGAGGTGCTGAAGCAGGCCACGGGCATCCAGACGGTCGAGCGTGAAGTTGCTGACGACGATGCTCCCTGGTACACCATCTATGGTATCCGTCTCGACCAGAAGCCCACCCGGAGGGGCATCTATGTGCACCAGGGCAGAAAAGTCATCATCCGCTAAAGAAAGAATGAATCCTATGGCCGTTATGAAAAAACTATTGTTATCGGCAACGCTGTTGGCCGTAGTGCTGACCGCTTGTACCCATAAAGAGCAAAGTAAAACAGAAATTGGTATGAATACAACAGCGACACTGACGCAGGAGTGGGACAAGGTGTTCCCGCTGAGCGAGAAGGTTGACCACCGTAAGGTGACATTTGAAACACAGTATGGTCTGACATTGGCTGCAGACCTCTATACACCAAAGAACGGACAGGGCAAGATGCCGGCCATCGCCGTTAGCGGACCTTTTGGAGCCTGCAAGGAACAGTCGAGCGGACTCTATGCCATGCGGATGGCAGAACGTGGATTCGTGACTTTGGCCTTCGATCCGTCATATACTGGTGAAAGCAGTGGTGAACCGCGCCGCACGGCCTCGCCTGACATCAATACCGAGGACTTCATGGCGGCTGTCGATTTCCTGTCAAAGCAGGACAATGTGGACGCTGATAAGATTGGTATCATCGGAATCTGCGGATGGGGTGGCATCGCTCTCAATGCCGCAGCAGCCGACACACGCATCAAAGCTACGGTAGCCTCGACAATGTACGATATGACGCGTGTCAGCGGCAATGGCTACTTTGACAGCGAAGACAAGGAAGAGTCTCGCCATGCAGCTCGTGAGACGCTATCCAAACAGCGTCTTGCCGATCCGAAGGCAATGGCTGGTGGTGTGGTCAATCCCCTGCCTGACGATGCACCTCAGTTTGTCAAGGACTACTACGACTACTACATTACGCCACGTGGCTACCATAAGCGTAGTGGCAACTCGAACGATGGTTGGCGCGTCATCGGCACACAGGCTTTCGCTAACAGTCGCTTCCTTTATTACATCAACGAGATTCGCTCTGCCGTTCTTGTGATGCATGGGGAGAAAGCCCACTCGCGCTACTTCGGCGAGGCTGCCTATAAATATATGGTGGAAGGCAAGGCCGAGGGATATAACGTAGTTGGCAAACCCAACCCCAATCCTGAAAACAAGGAACTGCTCATCATCCCGGGAGCCAGTCATTGCGACCTCTACGACGGCGGCTATACAGAACTGGTGGGAAAGGGCAATCCTAAGAATCTCATCCCCTGGGACAAACTTGCCGATTTCTTCGTTAAGAGCCTGAAGTAATAATAAGAAACTATTTACTGACACTCTTTGCAATGCTCTTCGCTTGCTGCTCGTCGGACAACGGGACGCAGGCGAAGGTGCTGTAAACGGCAGATGAAAGCATATAACGCTTACATGGAACAAGCGAAAAGAATCAAACGACAACTATTTCGTGTAATATGAAGCAAATAAACATCTGGATGCTGGCCGC
>CAMOWH010000045.1:0-17980 GCA_946628315.1 uncultured Prevotella sp. | reverse complement strand
TCGCCGCCAGGGCGTGCTACTCACAGAACATTTGCCGAAGCACGTCTTGCAGCGATTCGGTCTCGTCGGCAGTAAGCGTCGCGATTCGGTTCTTCAGTCGGCGTTTGTCAATGGTGCGTATCTGGTCGGTGGCCATCTCGCCGTCACGGCCCATGATGTTACAATGCACACGATAGGGATAGCCATGAATGGCCGACGTGACGGGAACGATAATCACCGTGTCGAGATGGTCGTTCAGTTCCTTGGGGCTGGCAATGACGCACGGACGAATCTTCTGCATCTCAGCACCGATGGTAGGGTTAAGGTCTACCCAATAGACATCGAACTGGTTTACCATTTCCAGTCCTCCAGCTTTTCGTCCTCGAATACATCAGCTGCCAGCAGTCTGTCCTCGCCGTCGGCATGGGCCTGCATGGCAGCTGCTGCCCATCCGTCACGGGGAGTGCTGCCCGCCTTTTTTTCCTGAGCAATAACTAAGCTTCTAACATAGGCAATCACTTTTGTCATTGCTGACTCACTGTCGAGCAACGGACTCATCTCGCGGAACAGCTCCGCACGCAGTTGTATTGCTGTCATAATCCTAATATGTTTGGTTTCTGGCTGCAAATATACAAATAATTATCGAATAAGACGGAATATTAACATAAAAATCAAGCAAAATAAGCATGGAGGCAAAAATTGAAACATATCCTCGTCTGTGAAATAAAACGGTTGAATCTGCGTTATAATAAGGTATGCAGTGGACTGACAGAATCAGACAGGTGAAGATAGTCTTAGTGGCGGCGGCGGTGCTGATAGCCGTGGCGTCGCTGCTGGTGTCTCACTTCCTGGTGCGCGACCTCTCGACGGAGGAGCGTCACCGTATGGAAGTGTGGGCTCAGGCGCTGCACTCGCTGAACGAGGCCGACGAGACGACGGACTTGTCGCTGGTGCTGAGCGTGATGGAGGGTAACAATACCATTCCTGTGGTGGTGCTGAACGAGAACGGTGGCATTGACGACTACAGGAACATAGAAGACACGGCGGACATCGGCCGATATGCCCAACGCATGATGAAGGCGGGTGACACCATCCGCGTGGGCAGCCAGCTGGTGTGCTATGATGAGTCAGTGATGCTGAAGCGTCTGTCGGCATGGCCTTATGTGCAGTTAGGCATAGTGCTCATCTTTGTGGTGGTGGCCATCTTTGCCTTGCTGTCGTCGAAGCGGGCTGAGCAGAACAAGGTGTGGGTAGGTCTGTCGAAAGAGACTGCCCACCAGCTGGGTACGCCCGTGTCGAGTCTGATGGCCTGGGTGGAAATGCTGAAGGAACAGTATCCTGACGATGACTTGCTGCCCGAGATGGATAAGGATGTAAGGCGGCTCCAGCTGATAGCAGACCGTTTCTCGAAGATTGGCTCTCTGCCGGCTCCGGTAGCGTCGTCCATGAACGAGGTGCTGAATCATGTGGTGGACTATATGGACCGGCGAACCTCCAGTCAGGTCCGGATGATTCGCCACTTCCCGGACCACGAAGTGATGGTCATGATGAATGCCTCGCTGTTTGAGTGGGTGATAGAGAACCTGTGTAAGAATGCCGTTGATGCGATGGAGGGCAAGGGTACTATCACGCTCACGTTGACGGAGGAGGACCAGCGCGTCATCATCGACGTGCAGGATACGGGTAAGGGTATTAGGAAAAAGGACTTGAACAACGTGTTCACGCCCGGCTTCACGACCAAGAAGCGTGGCTGGGGACTGGGCCTCTCGCTGGCCAGGCGGATAGTGGAGGAATATCACAAGGGCCATATCTATGTCAAGCAGTCCGAGGTGGGTAAGGGGACGACGTTCCGGATAGAGATGAAGGCCCGATAATTGCACATGACTTGGGCGGTGTGTGCAAAAAGGATGCCGGACGGGGACTGATTTTCAATAAAAAGCGAAATTTTTCTTAATTCTTAATTCTTAATTCATAAATTCTTTGTACCTTTGCAGCCTAAAAGTGTGACTATGTGTAGTTTGGATGCCTTTAAGATAGATTTGAAAGGGTTGAGGGAGGACGAGACGGTCCTTGATTTTGACCTCAATGACGGTTTCTTTCAGGCCCTGGACGGCTCACAGCTGGAGCATGGAGCATTGCATGTGTCAGTATCTATACGCAAGATGTCTGGCTTTTTCGACCTCCAGTTCCATACCGAAGGCGAGGTGACTGTCAGTTGCGACCGCTGTCTGGATGACATGCAGCAGCCCATTGTGACGGACAACAGCCTGGTGGTCAAGTTGGGCGACACATACAACGAGACAGACGATACCGTGACGATTGATGAGAACGAAGGAATACTCGACACGTCCTGGTTCATCTATGAGTTTGTCATGCTGGCCATACCCATCAAGCACGTTCATGCACCTGGAAAATGCAATAGTGCGATGACGCAGAAGCTCGCCGAGCTGAGCGGCGCTGTCCGAAGCAGCGAAGAGGAGACCGAGGTGGCAGACCCCCGTTGGGAAAAATTGAAAAGTTTAAAAGTTTAAAAATTTAAAAAGTAATACAATTATGGCACATCCTAAAAGAAGACAATCGAACACTCGTACCGCAAAGCGTCGTACTCATGACAAGGCAGTAGCACCCACACTGGCAGTATGCCCTAACTGTGGTGCTTATCACATCTACCACACCGTATGCCCCACCTGTGGCTACTATCGTGGCAAGATTGCTATTGTGATGGACGAGGCAGCAGAATAAGGTAAAAGGTAATCATAGAAAGTGAAAAACAAATTCAATGCGATAATCACCGGCATTGGTGGCTACGTACCCGACTATGTTCTGAATAATGAGGAGCTGTCGCATATGGTAGACACCAATGACGAGTGGATTATGACCCGTGTTGGTATCAAGGAGCGCCGCATCCTTACCGAGGAAGGTCTTGGCACCAGTTACATGGCCCGTAAGGCTGCCAAGCAACTGATGCAGAAGACTGGCGCAGACCCGGATGCCATTGATGCAGTCATTGTTGCCACTTCTACGGCTGATTATAAGTTCCCGTCTACAGCAAGTATTGTCTTAGGCAAACTCGGATTGAAGAATGCCTTTGCTTTCGATTTCTGGGGAGCCTGCTGTGGATTCCTCTATTCTCTTGACGTGGCCTCTTCGATGATTCAGTGCGGCCGCTACAAGAAGATTATTGTGATAGGTGCTGACAAGATGTCGTCAGTGACAGACTATAAGGACCGTGCTACGTGTCCTCTCTTCGGCGACGGTGCCGCAGCCGTTTTGTTGGAAGCCACCGAGGAAGAGAACATCGGCCTGTTGGATTCGTACTTCCGTTGTGACGGCAGGGGACTTCCCTTCCTTCACATGAAGGCCGGCGGCTCAGTCTGTCCTCCAAGCCATTTCACCGTAGACCACCGCTTGCACTATCTCTATCAGGAGGGACGCACCGTGTTCCGCTATGCCGTCACCAACATGAGTGAAGACTGTGCACTGATAGCAGAGCGCAATCAGCTGAGCAAAGAGAACATCCGTTTCGTGGTGCCTCATCAGGCTAATATGCGTATCATAGAAGCAGTGGGTAAGCGTCTGGAATTGTCTATGGACCAGGTGATGGTCAACATCGAGCACTATGGTAACACCTCGGCAGCCACCATTCCGCTGGCTCTTTGGGAATACGAACCGCAACTGAAGAAAGGTGACAACATGTTGTTTACAGCCTTCGGAGCAGGTTTCGTTCATGGTGCAAGTTACTATAAATGGGCGTATGACGGAAAGAAAGATGCATAAAGCAGGTTTTGTAAACATCGTCGGAAACCCTAATGTAGGAAAGAGTACGCTCATGAACCAGTTGGTTGGTGAGCGTATTTCGATTGCGACTTTCAAGGCGCAGACTACGCGCCATCGTATCATGGGTATCGTCAATACCGACGACATGCAGATCGTGTTCTCAGACACCCCAGGCGTGTTGAAGCCCAACTACAAGCTGCAAGAGTCTATGCTGGCCTTCTCGGAGTCGGCTTTGCAGGATGCCGACGTCTTGCTCTATGTCACTGATGTCGTGGAGAACCCGGAGAAGAACATGGACTTCCTGGAGAAGGTGCAGCGCATGACCATTCCCGTCATCCTGCTCATCAATAAAATTGACGAGCTGGGGGGGAATAGTGGGACTAGTAAGGTTAGGGGAAATAGTGAGACCTGTCAAAGTCAGGCCCGGCTGGGCGACATCGTTGAAAAGTGGCACACGCTGCTGCCCAATGCCGAGATATTGCCCATCTCTGCCAAAAACAAGTTTGGCGTGGATATGTTGCTCAAGCGCATTCAGGAATTGCTGCCCGAGAGCCCTGCGTACTTTGACAAGGACCAGCTGACCGACAAGCCGGCACGTTTCTTTGTCTCAGAAATCATCCGCGAGAAGATTCTTCTCTACTATGACAAGGAGATACCCTACTCGGTAGAGGTGCGTGTAGAGCGTTTTAAGGAGACAGAAAAGAACATCCATATCAATGCCATCATCTATGTGGAGCGTGATTCCCAAAAGGGTATCATCATCGGCCATCAAGGTGTGGCTCTCAAGAAGGTGTCTACCGAGGCCCGTAAGGCGCTGGAGAAGTTCTTTGACAAGCCCGTCTATCTGGAGACTTTCGTCAAGGTCGACAAGGACTGGCGCAGCAATCAGCACGAATTGGATACTTTTGGATATAACCCCGAATAAATATATGGGAAACTTAGTAGCGATTGTAGGACGCCCGAATGTAGGCAAGTCCACTTTATTTAACAGACTGACAAACAGCCGCCGCGCCATTGTGAGCGACGAGGCTGGTACTACCCGCGACCGCCAGTACGGTAAGTGCGAATGGAACGGCCGCGAATTCTCCGTTGTCGACACGGGCGGCTGGGTGGTAAACTCGGACGATGTGTTCGAAGAGGAAATCCGCAAGCAGGTCGTCGTTGCCACCGAGGAGGCCGATTTGGTCTTGTTCCTGGTTGACATCAAGAACGGACTTACCGACCTCGATCAGGACGTAGCACTCATCCTGCGTCGTTCCAAGCTTCCTGTAGTCTTGGTGGCTAATAAGGCCGACGACGGCAAGGACCTCTACGGACAGTACGAGTTCTATAAGCTCGGTTTGGGCGATCCCTATTGTGTCAGTGCAGCAACAGGTTCCGGTACGGGTGACCTGCTGGACCATGTGCTGTCGAAACTCAAGACGGACGAGGTGGACGACGTAGAGGATGGCACGCCGCGTTTTGCCGTTGTGGGACGCCCCAATGCCGGCAAGTCGAGCATTATCAATGCCTTTATCGGTGAAGACCGCAATATCGTGACGGACATTGCCGGGACAACGCGCGACAGCATCTATACCAAGTATGACAAGTTCGGTTTCGACTTCTACTTGGTAGATACGGCAGGCATCCGTCGTAAGAACAAGGTAACGGAGGACTTGGAGTTCTATTCCGTCATGCGTTCCATCCGTGCTATCGAGAATTCCGATGTCTGCATCCTGATGATTGACGCCACCCGCGGTATCGAGGCCCAGGACATGAATATCTTCCAGCTCATTCAGAAGAATAATAAGTCACTGGTGGTTGTGGTCAATAAGTGGGACCTCGTGGAGGATAAGTCGCAGGTGGCTATCAAAACCTTTGAGACTGCCATTCGTCAGCGTATGGCTCCGTTTGTAGACTTCCCCATCATCTTTGCCTCGGCCGTCACCAAGCAGCGCATCTTCAAGGTGCTGGAGACGGCCAAGCAGGTTTACCTGAACCGTACCATCAAGATAGGCACCAGCAAGCTCAACGAGGTCATGCTACCCATCATTGAGCAGACACCGCCACCCAGCATCAAGGGCAAGTATATCAAGATTAAGTATGTCTCGCAGGTGCCCAACACACAGATACCCACCTTTGTGTTCTATGCCAATCTGCCGCAATACGTCAAGGAAGCCTACCGTCGCTTCCTGGAGAACAAACTGCGTGAGAACTGGACGCTCACCGGTACACCCATTAACGTGTTTATCCGCCAGAAATGAAGCACTTGCTCTACATCTTGTCTGCTGTCGCGGTCTTGTGTGCCTGCTCCGGCGTCACGCCAGAGTGGCAGGCTGCCACAGAGGCTCAGAAATACTACGAGTATCTGGCTGCAGGCGATGCTGTACGCTTTTTAGAAGGAAAGGCTGGTAGTAGTGAGCTGCCAGCAGCCTACGGCAATCAATTGGTGAAGGCTGTTGAGCAATATCAGGAGGATATCAAGGAGAAACATGGCGGGATACTTTCTATACGCATTTCCGAAAATACGGGAAATCCCGCTGATACGGCCTATGCAGCGTCTGTAGTCAAGGCTTTCCTCATCCTCTGCTATGCCGACTCTACGCAAGAGGAAATCGTGGTGCCGATGGTTCAGGTCGAGGAAGGTGAGTGGCGAATGAAATAGTAGTAAAATATAAAAAACGGATTGAATGCCTGTAGCGTTCAATCCGTTTCTTAGTTTGCGGGGCGGAAGTTATACATTCTTGCCATATTGATGCAATACTCTGCGTATGCCTCGCTCTTCAACCAGCGGTTAATTAATTTTTTCATCTTTTTACCCTTTCTTTTAATTACTCGGAGTGGATGTTTTCCTCTCCTACTTCATGTTATCCTTTGTTGGGCCTTCTCTCGGACCCTTTTGTCTTTTGACGATGCAAAGGTACGGAGTTTTTGGGATGTTGGCAACAAAAAAGGCAGATTGTTCGCGCAAACAGTCCTTTTGTTGACTTGGGTCAATATTACTTCTGATGCTGGTGAGTGACCGCTTCGCGCATCTCTTTCAGCAGGTCTGAAGCGAAGATAAAGTCTGTCAGGCGTTTATTGGTGGAGCCCATGATGTCGGCGCTGACACCCTGCCACTCTTTATGGCCTTGGTAGATGAAAATGATGTTCTCGCCAATGCCCATCACAGAATTCATGTCGTGGGTGTTGATAATCGTCGTCATCTGAAACTCCTGGGTGATGCTGTGAAGCAACTCGTCAATGACCAGACTTGTCTTGGGGTCCAGTCCGCTGTTGGGCTCGTCGCAGAACAAGTATTTGGGATTCAGACTGATGGCCCGTGCAATGGCTACGCGTTTCTGCATACCACCACTGATTTCGCCAGGGTACTTGCTCTCGGCACCAACCAGATTGACGCGGTCCAGACAGTCCATAGCACGTTGCTGGCGTTCGCGAAGAGTCATGCTGGAGAACATATCCAATGGGAACATGACATTCTCCAGTACGGTGAGAGAGTCGAAGAGTGCAGCCGACTGGAATATCATACCCATTTCGCGGCGCATGTGTACCTTCTCGTCCTTTGACATCTGGACAAAGTCGCGGCCGTCGTATAGTATCTGGCCGCTGGTGGGTTCGAAGAGTCCCACGAGGTTCTTCATGAGTACGGTTTTACCAGAACCGCTCTGGCCTATGATGAGATTGGTCTTGCCATCCTCAAAGACGGTCGAGATGTCTTTCAGCACCTCTATCTCGTCAAAGCTCTTGTATAGGTTCTTGACTTCTATCATGACAATAGTTGTGTTAAAAAGACGTCACTACATAGAATCAAGACACTGGACATCACCACAGCGTCAGTTGATGCCTTGCCAACATTGACGGAGCCCCCTTCGACGGTATAACCGTAGTAGGAGGGTACGGCCGAGATGATGAAGGCAAAGAAGAGGCTCTTGATGATGCTCATCCATACGAACCAGGAATTAAAAGAGTGTTGCAAGCCCAGCGTCAGGTCGTCAGGGACGATGATGTGGGCTATGTAGGCAGTTCCGTAGGCACCCATAATGCCCATGGCACTGGAGAATATCACCAACAATGGCATGATGGTAATCATTCCCAGGATTTTTGGCAGTATCAGATAACATGCGGAGTTGACTCCCATAATGTCCAGGGCGTCAATCTGTTGTGTTACGCGCATGGTACCAATCTCAGAAGCAATGTTGGAGCCCACCTTTCCGGCCAGAATCAGACACATGATGGAACTGGAGAACTCCAGCAGCATGATTTCGCGAGTGGTGTAGCCGCTGACCCAGCGGGGCATCCAGGGCGACTGGATGTTAAGCTTCATCTGGATGCAGATGACGGCACCGATGAAGAACGAGATGAGCAGTACGATGCCAATGGAGTTGATGCCCAGCTGTGCCATTTCCTTCACGTACTGTTTCCAGAACATACGGAAACGCTCGGGTATCGAGAACGTACGCCCCATAAGTATAACGAACTTACCGAGCGTAGTGAGCCATTTATGCAGTAATTTTATCATTTCGCCTGCGAAGGTACGAATAAAAAACGAGTTGACCAAATAGTCAGCTCGTTTTTTATTAGCTCGTTATTTGTTTCGCCTTAGAATTTGTAGTCAATACCGACGCCGATTACATTGTTGGTGCGCGAGAATGTCTCGGAACCATAAGCAGTGGGCTTGGTGTAGTCGCTGTAGAGGCTGATGAAGTAGCCAGCATTGAGACGAACCTTCTCGTTGATGTTCCAGGCACCGCCCATACCAATGCTCCAGCTGTCGCAGGCAAACGATGTGTCCTGCTGGTAGCTGTCGCTCAGACCGTAGTCGGTACGCTGGGCACCGCAACTGACGGTGAACTTGTCGTTGATGTCATATTCCACACCTGCCAGAAAATCGTTCGTGCCGTGTTTGAGTTCTTCCTGCCGGTTGTTGGCCATCTTGGCATGTCTGTCGTCGAAGAAATGGTATTCGAGTGTAGCACGCAGTTTGGGCGTGAACTCATAACCCGCAGCTATGGAGAGCAGGGCAGGCATGTCGTAACGGGTACGGGCTCCGTCCTGATAGGGGGCGGTATAAGCCCCGAGCTGTTGTTGAAGTGCTGCAAGCTTGGCGGGTGTGCCTTCCGGATCGGCCATGGTCATGGCCTCTACCACCTTGGCTCCCAGTCCGGCATCCAATATGTTCGTTTCGTTCTTGGGATTGAGCTTGGTGCGGAACTCATAGCGGGCAGTGAGCGTCAGCGGACCTTGGTGGTAGGCCAGGCTGATGAGTGGGGTGATGCCCCATCCTTTCTGGTCAACGTCGAGCAGCAGTTTGGCAACATCCCCAAACATCGGATGCTCGATGGCCTTGACGTGTCCCCGGTAGTAGCCGTCATAGTAGTTGGCTCGGAGACCGACTGCAGCAGACAGGCAGTCAAGAATTTTGTAGGTAAAGTTGACTTGTCCGCCATAGATGTATTGCTTACCCTTCATCTCGGAATCCAGCCTGTATTGGTCGGGTGTCAGTCCGTTGGTTGTAAGCATACTCTGCAGGAGCACGTTGAACATGGGTACACCTTCTTTGTACTCAACGAAACCGCCGCTGCCGACAATGCCAATCATGGCGGAGACAACCCAGCGGTCATGCTTGTAGGATGCAAAAAGGGCTGGTACAATGGGGGCCGAGGCCTTGCCTTCGTACTTATGTTCGCCAACGCCTGTGATATTGGCATTGATGTCGCGGAACTGCCAAGGTTTCTGGAAGTTTAGCGACAGTTGCCAGCCTTCGTGTCCCCAAGCCAATCCGGCTGGGTTGGAGTAGGCGGCATCGATTTCGAAAGAAGCACCTCGGGCCATCATGCGGTCGAAGGCGATGTGATAGTTGGTGTTGGTCATCAGTCCGCCTGCCTGGGCGGCAATGGCACTCCCGGCGAGTGCCATCAACAGCAATGTTTTCTTCATATTATATCATAATGGTTGATGAATGATGGCGCAAAGGTACGACATTTAATCGAGAAAGACGAATAATTGGAGAGTATTTTTCTGAAAACGAACAAAACGGTACTTGTCTCTCCGTCCTTTCATGCACCCGATAAGGCTTGATATACATTATTATTTTATAGAAAAGATATTTTTTTGCGAGAAACGTGTGGCGGTATGGAGTCTTTTTTGTAACTTTGCAGTCCAAATCCAAAGAATAAATATAACGTTATATCAGAAAATGGCAGACAAGAAAACTATCAAGACAGCACTCATCTCCGTGTTCCATAAGGACGGAGTGGAGGATTTGCTCAAGAAACTGAACGACGAGGGCGTAAAGTTCCTGTCGACGGGTGGAACACAGACCTTTATCGAGTCGTTAGGCTATCCGTGTGAGAAGGTAGAGAATGTGACGACCTATCCCTCTATTCTGGGTGGTCGTGTGAAGACACTGCATCCCAAAGTGTTTGGAGGCATTCTGGGCCGTCGTGAGTTAGAAGGCGACCGTGAGCAGATGGCCAAGTACGAAATTCCGGAAATCGACTTGGTTATCGTCGACTTGTATCCCTTCGAACAGACTGTTGCCAGTGGTGCCTCTGAGGAGGATATCATTGAGAAAATTGACATTGGCGGCATATCCCTGATTCGTGCTGGAGCCAAGAACTTCAACGATGTGGTAATCGTTCCCTCGAAAGCAGAATACGGCCTGTTGCTGGATATCCTGAATAAGCAGGGTGCCGAGACCACGAAAGCCCAGCGCCGCGAGTTTGCAACCCGTGCCTTTGGTGTAAGCTCACACTATGATACCGCCATTCATGCTTGGTTTGAGAAGAAGTAAACAGTAAAAAGGAAAGAATAATGGGATTTTTTAGTTTTGTCCAAGAGATTGCTATGGACTTGGGTACGGCCAACACCATCATTATCAGTGATGACAAGATTGTTGTTGACGAACCCTCAGTAGTTGCGCTGGACCGCCATACAGACAAGATGATTGCTGTGGGCGAGAAGGCTAAGATGATGTATGAGAAGACGCACGACAATATCCGCACAGTGCGCCCTTTGAGAGACGGTGTGATAGCCGACTTCTCAGCTTGTGAGCAGATGATGCGCGGACTGATCCGTATGGTAAACACAGGCCACCGCCTGTTCTCACCCTCATTGCGTATGGTGATTGGTGTGCCTTCAGGCTCTACCGAAGTAGAGCTGCGCGCAGTGCGTGACTCTGCTGAGCACGCTGACGGACGTGATGTCTATTTGATATTCGAGCCTATGGCAGCCGCCATAGGTATTGGCATTGATGTTGAGGCTCCAGAGGGCAACATGATTGTAGACATCGGTGGCGGTTCAACCGAGATTGCCGTCATTTCGCTGGGAGGTATTGTTAGCAACAACAGTATTCGTACAGCCGGTGACGATTTGACCTTCGATATTCAGGAGTATATGTCGCGTCAGCACAATGTCAAAGTTTCAGAGCGTATGGCCGAGCGCATTAAGATTGCCGTAGGTTCTGCACTGACAGACCTGGGTGATGAAGCTCCCGAGGACTATGTGGTACATGGCCCGAACCGCATCACAGCACTGCCTATGGAGGTGCCTGTATGCTATCAGGAGGTGGCTCATTGTCTGGATAAGACAGTGGCAAAGATTGAAAATGCCGTTCTCTCCGCTCTGGAGAATACTCCCCCCGAGTTGTATGCTGATATCGTGAAGAACGGTATTTGGCTGACTGGTGGTGGTGCCTTGCTGCGTGGTCTTGACAGCCGTTTGGAGTCGAAAATCAATATCCCCTTCCATATTGCTGAGGATCCGTTGCACTCTGTGGCTAAGGGCGCAGGCATTGCATTGAAGAACGTAGACCGTTTCTCGTTCCTGATGCGATAATACGCGATGGAGAACCTGCTGGCATTCCTCAGTAAACATTTCCATTGGGTTCTGTTCGTAGTGCTCGAGGTGTTGAGCATCATACTCCTGTTCCAGTTTAACAACTATCAGAATAGCGTATGGTTTTCATCGGCCAGTATGATGGCCGGCAAAGTCTACGAATGGAACTCCGCAGTGGAAACATTCTTCTCATTGACGAAAGTGAATGAGGACTTGACTCGTCGTAACTTCTATCTGGAGCGACAAGTCAGCCAGTTGCGCCGTCTGTATAACGAAGCGAACGAACAGCAGAGCGCTGAGGAACGTCAGGAGTTGGAGAAGCTGTCTCAGTATCAGCTGATAGAAGCTAAGGTCGTCACCAATGAAGTGCATCGTGCCAACAACCTGTTGACCATAGACAAGGGCTCCAAGGATAGCGTTGAGGTTGGTATGGGAGTTGCCTGCGGCCAGGGCGTCGTAGGAGTGGTCTATCTGACCTCCGACCACTATAGCGTGGTGATTCCCGTACTGAACGTCAAGGCTTCGCGCATAAGCTGTGCTATCCGCAATCGCGGCTATTTCGGCGTCTTGTGCTGGGACGGTAAGGATGCCGGCTATGCCTATGTGGACAGAATACCCCGTCATGCTCGCTTTAAGCGCGGTGAGTGGGTTGAGACCAATGGCTATAGCAGCATCTTCCCTGCCGGTGTCCTGGTGGGACAAATCAAGGAAGTCTATAATTCCCGTGACGGATTGTTCTATCGCCTGAAGGTGCGTTTGTCTACCGATTTCGGGCATCTGCGCGATGTGGTGGTCATCAGCGACAAGACTATTGGTGAACAGATGCGTCTGATGCAGGCTGCTCGTGACTCATTGAAACTGAACGTACAAGAATGACGCAAGATTTTCTAAAACGGGCTGGATGGTTCTTGGTCTTTGTGCTGGCACAGGCCATGGTGCTCAGTCGTATCCATCTTTTTGGAGTGGCTACGCCCTTGCTCTATGTGTACTTTGTCACACAACTGCCACGTAACTACCCTAAGTGGGCCGGTCTGCTGTGGGGATTCCTCATGGGCCTGCTGATTGACATCTTCAGCAATACCCCTGGAATGGCATCAGCATCGTTGACGCTCATTGCCGCTATACAGCCTTATTATTTCGAGCTTTTTGTTTCCCGTGATGCGGCAGAGAACCTGCGTCCTTCGCTGTTTGCTCTTGGTCCAGTCAAGTACTCCTATTACGTCATCCCACTTGTTCTGCTCCATTGCTTGATATTCTTTACGTTGGAGCATTTCAGCTTCTTCAATGTTCTGCATTGGGCACTCTGTGTCGTTGGCAGTGCCGTGTTAACGCTGGTCTTGATATTTACTTTTGAGGCGGTTAAACAGAGATAACCGATGAGGAGAGGAAGGCTATGAGGGACTATAGCTTGGACAACAGACGCTATGTGATAGCTGGTGTGGCCGTTCTGATAGTGGTGGTCTACATCATCCGGTTGTTTATGCTCCAGATTACCAGTGACGACTATAAGAAGAGTGCCGACTCCAATGCCTTTCTCAAGAAAATTGAATATCCTGCCCGTGGCGGTATCTACGACCGTAACGGCAAGTTGCTGGTGTATAATCAGCCAGCTTACGATATCATGGTGGTGATGAACGAAGCCAAGGACCATCTGGACACCCTTGACCTTTGTGCCGCACTGAATATCAGCCGTGAGGAGTTTGACCGCCGCATGGCCAATATCAAGGACCGTGGCAAGAATCCCGGCTACTCACGTTTTACCCAACAAGTGTTCATGAACCAGTTGTCCGAAGCCGACTTCTCCGTGTTTCAGGAGAAGATGTTCCGCTTTCCGGGCTTCTATGTCCAGCATCGTACCATCCGGCAGTACGAATATCCGGTGGCTGCCCATGTGCTGGGTGACGTGGGCGAGGTGTCGCCTGCCGATATCGAGGCCGATGACTACTATCAGCCAGGCGACTACATTGGTAAGCTGGGCATTGAGCGTAGCTATGAGAAACAGCTGAGGGGTGTCAAGGGTATGCAGATTCTGCTGCGCGATGCCCACGGACGTGTGCAGGGACACTATCAGAACGGCAAGCTCGATCAACGGGCTAAGGCAGGCAAGAACCTTACGTTGGGCATTGACGTGGAACTGCAGAAACTGGGCGAGCGGCTCATGGAAGGAAAAATAGGCAGCATTGTTGCCATAGAACCCTCGACGGGCGAGGTGCTCTGCATGGTTTCGTCGCCCTCGTACGATCCCCGTATGATGGTAGGCCGTCAGCGCTCCAAGAGTCATCACATGCTGAGCCAAAACGTCTGGAAACCCTTGCTGAACCGTAGCATTATGGGACAGTATCCTCCTGGTTCTACCTTTAAGACCACCCAGGGACTGGCGTTTTTGTCTGAGGGCATCATCCATCCCACCCAGACCGCTTATCCTTGTAGCCATGGCTTCAACTACAAGGGACTGCATGTCGGCTGTCACGGTCATGCGTCACCGTTGCCCTTGGTGCCGGCTCTCTCTACGTCGTGTAACGGCTACTTCTGCTGGGGACTCTACTACATGATCGGTGCCAAGTCGAAGTATGGTTCCGTACAGAATGCCATGAACAAGTGGCGCGACTATATGGTGTCGATGGGCTTTGGCTACAAACTGGGTATCGATTTGCCTGGCGAGAAGCGTGGGCTCATTCCCAATGCCCAGTTCTACGACAAGGCCTACAAGGGTTCCTGGAACGGCCTGACCATCATCTCCATAGCCATCGGCCAGGGTGAGGTCAATGCTACCCCCTTGCAGATTGCCAATCTGGGAGCCACCATCGCCAACAGGGGCTGGTTCATCACTCCTCATGTCGTCAAGAAAGTGCAGGGTGAACCACTCGACACAGCCTATACCCGGCGGCGCTACTCTATGGCCAAACGCGATGCCTATGACTATGTGGTGAAGGGTATGCGCGCTTCGGCTACCGGTGGTACCTGTCACGAGTTGGCCAAGTATGACTTCATGGCCTGTGGCAAGACGGGTACAGCCCAGAACCGTGGTCATGACCACTCGGTATTCATGGGCTTTGCTCCTATGGACAACCCCAAGATAGCCGTGGCTGTCTATGTAGAGAACGGTGGCTGGGGTGCCACCTATGGTGTGCCCATTGGAGGACTCATCATGGAACAGTATATTAATGGGCATCTCTCGGAGGCTTCCATGAAGCGGGCCGAGGATTTCCAAAACAAACATATTGCGTATGGCTCGACAAGCAGATAGGCGACAGAACAGCGTTTGGCGGAGCATAGACTGGTTGACCATCATCATCTATATCGCCCTGCTCTCCTTCGGGTGGGTCAGCGTGTGTGGTGCCAGCTACTCCTATGGCGAGACGGATATCTTCTCGTTGGCTACGCGCTCAGGTATGCAGATTGTCTGGATAGGTACCAGTATCATGCTGGGATTCACCATTCTCATGCTGGACGACCGGTTCTACGACACCTTTGCCTATATCATCTACGGCTTGCTGTTGTTGCTGCTTTTTGCCACCATCTTCAATCCGCATAGCATCAAGGGCTCCAGGTCGTGGCTGGTATTGGGCCCGCTCAGACTGCAGCCCGCTGAGTTCGCCAAGTTTGCCACCGCTTTGGCACTGGCCAAGTTGATGTCGACCTACGGCTATAACATCAACCAGTGGAAACACTTTGGTGCCGCACTGGCCTTGATATTGCTGCCCATGCTGTGCATCGTGCTACAACGTGAGACCGGTTCTGCATTGGTCTATCTGGCTTTCTTCCTCATGTTCTATCGTGAAGGTATGCCGGGCAGCATACTCTTTACCGGTGTGGCTATGGTAGTCTATTTTGTGGTGGGCATCCGCTATGCCGAGGTCTATATGGGCGATTCGTCAACCTCGGTGGGTAAGTTCGTGGTGCTGTCGCTCATACAGCTGTTCTCCATCGGCATGGTGTGGGTGTATTGTAACCGGCGTATCGCCTGGCGCCTGGCATTTTATTGCATAGCCATTACGTTGTCCTCGCTGTTGCTGCTGAAAATGTCTTTCAGCATCGTGTATGTTCAGCTGGCCATGCTGGTGTTTTTGGTGGGTTACCTGCTGTGGCTGGGGCTTGGAACCCGTATCAGGGAATATTTCTTCATAGCCCTCTTCGCCATAGGTTCTGCCTCGTTCTACTATGCCGCAGACTTCATTATGCAGAATGTGATGGAGCCCCACCAGCGTTCGCGTATCAATGTGCTGCTGGGCTTGGATGAAGACCTGCGCGGTGCTGGCTATAATGTTCATCAGTCAGAGATAGCCATCGGTTCCGGAGGACTGGAGGGAAAGGGCTTCCTGAACGGTACGCAGACCAAGCTGAAGTTCGTTCCTGAGCAGGATACCGACTTCATCTTTTGTACCGTGGGCGAGGAGGAAGGCTTTGTGGGGTCGGCAGGAGTCCTGTTGCTGTTCTTGGCTTTGATACTCCGGCTGTTGCATTTGGCTGAACGGCAGGTGTTCCGTTTTGGGCGGGTCTATGGCTACTGTGTGCTGAGCATCTTCCTGTTCCATGTGTTTATCAATGTCGGCATGGTGCTGGGACTGACTCCCGTCATCGGTATCCCGCTGCCGTTCTTCAGCTACGGCGGTTCTTCGTTGTGGGGCTTTACCCTGTTGCTGTTTATCTTCCTTAGAATCGACGCCAGCCGTAACCTCGTGCGCTCTTAGCTATTGTTTACTTTCTGCTCAGACGGATGCCGACATCACTGATGCCGGGCAGGATTTCGCGTTTCATGTCGTGGCGTACAATGATGTGCAGGCGCTCACCTTCAGCCAGTGACAGTGTGGTCAGCGGGAAACGGTATTGGTAGTGGCTGATGCCCTGTCCCATGACGTTTCCTTGGCGGTCTATCAGCTTGCAGTTGAGGGTGTCGAAGTGTTGCTCGTGCGTGGGCAGTACTTCCTGTTCCACCACCAGTTGAAGCCCCATGAAGGGATAGTCGGAACTGATGCGTAACCCCACCTCTTCCAGATATTCACCCGTCTGTTTGACGGGCTCAGTCTGGAAGTTCAGGGTGTCATTCTTCTCCCAGCCTTTGAGCGACAAGTGCTCAAAGCGGTAATAGACGGTGTTCTCGTCGCACGCTGTCAGCACCAGCACAAGGAATATTCCTATATAATATAATAAGGTGTATTTACGCCTGGGCATCTTTGTGATTGACTTTTTTGCTACCAGAGTTGCCGCCTTGCTCGTTTCTTGGGGTGCCACCCTGTGCTCCTTTGGCATGAGCACCGCCTTGTTGCTGCTCTTGCTGTTGGGGCTTGCGCTTCTTCTTTTTCTTCTTGGTACGGTCAAAGCGGGCTATGTTCTCCTGGGTTGCCAAGTCCATAGGACCTTGTGGCTTCGTGCTCTTGCCGTTCTCCGTCAGCGACTCGGGCTTCTCGCCACGGCGGTTCATCTCGATAATCTGCCTGGCGCGCTCAGCTGTAATCGTTTCCAGATTGGCTGCCATGTTCTTGTCGGTAGAGTAGGTGATAAGGCCTGCCAGGATGTCTGCCTTGAAGTAGTGGTAGTCTGCATCCATGGTCTGCAGCAAGATGTCCTTGGCAGGCAGCTTGCGGCTGGCCTCGACGTAGTTGTCGGCCTCGTAGTTCAGACAGCACTTCAGCTTGGCGCACATGCCAGCCAGCTTCTGCGGGTTGAGCGAGATGTCCTGATAACGCGCTGCCGAGGTGCCTACCGAGACGAAGTTCTTCATCCACGTGGCACAGCAGAGCTCGCGGCCGCAAGGGCCTGTTCCGCCTATGCGCCCGGCCTCCTGACGGGCACCAATCTGCTTCATCTCGATGCGTACGTGGAAGGTGGCGGCCAGGTCCTTGATGAGCTGTCGGAAGTCCACGCGCCCGTCGGCAATATAGTAGAAGATGGCCTTGTTGCAGTCACCCTGATACTCCACGTCGCCTATCTTCATGTCCAGTCCCAGGTTCTTGGCTATCTGTCGGCTCTCAATCATGGTGGCATGTTCGCGCGACTTGGCCTCGTGGAATTTCTCCATGTCCACGGGGCGGGCTATGCGGTAGATGCGGCGAATCTCCTCCGAACTCTTCAGGTTGGCTTTTTTCAGTTGCAGTTTTACCAGTCGGCCGGTCAGCGTCACCACGCCGATGTCATGGCCAGGATTGGCCTCGACGGCCACCACGTCGCCTTTCTTCAGTTCCAGGTGGTTCACGTTGTGGTAGTAGCCCTTGCGGGTGTGCTTGAACTGCACTTCCACCAGGTCAGTGTCTTCTACATTGCCTGGCACATCGGCCAGCCAGTCGTAGGTGTTCAGCTGTCGGTCCTGACGGCCTATGGCCTGATGGCAGAGTCCGCGGTCACAGCCGGTCATTATAGGATAGTCTTTGCTTTTTTCCATATATTTCGTTGTTTCGATATTTCGATGTTT
>CAMOWH010000044.1:0-18013 GCA_946628315.1 uncultured Prevotella sp. | reverse complement strand
GACTGATCGTAATTCCCGTCGGTAATCGGCTGATTCTCGCCGTATTGCGGCATCAGTTTTTCTTCTACTTCATTCATAGCTTTATTCTCCTTTTTACAGTTGCAAAGATGATTGTCAGAGCGCATAATATTTGGTAAGGAAATAGGTTCTGTCCCAATCCACCACCTTCACGTCGGCTTCCTTTGCAGGATGGATGTCGAACTCATCGAGCACCATCACCTGCTTGTCCTTCCGGTCATAGAGCGGCCACTCCTTGGCCTTGCCGTCAGGCGACTGGTCGGCGGTGAGGGAGGGATTGCCCGTCTTGGCGAACTGTATCCACATCTTGCGCACGGTCTTGCAGAACGTCTCATCGAAAGTCCGGCCTGTATCAGCCGACATCTCCGGATGATTGAATACTACAGACAGTTCTATCGCATGTCCGCACTTCATAACCGGATCGGGCGACTCCGGCGTAAAGTAAAAGGTGAAGGCTTTGCCGCCGGCCTTGGTCTGCTCCTCCGACAGACGGATGATGGGAACATTAAACCAGCTCTGGCTTAACAGGCTGGCGAACGGCTGGAAATCGTCGCCTTTCACATCCTTCATAAAGCTCTCTACCAGCGCTTTCTCGTCGGCTGGCATCTGGGCGAACTTCCCCTTCTTGCGGCTTTCCGCAAACTGCTCCCAGCCTTCCGGGGCAAAGCTATATACGAAGAAGTTCATTTCATCCTTGTTACACCCTACAAGAATATCAATGTCTTTTGCCGCACCATTGGCGTATGCCTCAAATGTGTCTGTAGGCAAATGCCTTCCGTCTCTTTCCGGGAATTGGTGCAAGAAGTTGACAGCAGATGCTTCAAAGACTTTCTGGCCGGCAACCTTCAAAAGGTCGCCGACAGTCTTGCAGCCAAGCTCATCCAGCAGTTTATTGGTACATTCGATGGCCTCTTCCGTAGATCTCGTCAGGTTGACGGAACCGCTCTCGGCAATGAGTCGCTTGAAATATTGGTGTGAGCCCTTTATCAGTGGGAGCAGGGTGCAACTCCCGGCACCTGCCGACTCGCCGAAGATGGTCACGCTGTCGGGGTCGCCGCCAAAGGCAGCGATGTTTTCATGCACCCACTTCAGTGCCTTGACCTGATCCAGGAGCCCCAGGTTCTGGGAGTCAGGATAGTCCTTGCCGTCCGGCAGATGTGAGAGATGCAGGAAGCCCATCACGCCAAGTCTGTAGGCAATGGTGACTACTATGACATCTGGATTCTCTTTCACGAAGTTGCAGCAGTCGAACATCGGGTCGATGGTACCGCCTGCCTCAAAGGCCCCGCCGTGAATCCATACCATGACGGGCTTCTTTAGTGTAGTCGGGGCATCAGACTTGAATACATTCAGATACAGGCAGTCCTCATCCAAATAGTAGAGGGAGCCTGTCTCCAACTGTCCGTTGCCATAGGCACTCTTGGCATTGTAAAAGGCCTCATACACACCGTCGTCGGGCACATAATCCACCGGGGCTTTCCAGCGCAGCTCGCCGATGGGCTGCTTGCCTACGTATGGTATGCCTCTGTAGACGATGATGTCATCCTTCTTCATGCCTACGAAGGTTCCGTTGATACACTTCACGGCCACCGACGGGTCATAGTTGCCGTCGGTAATCGGCTTGTTCTCGCCGCCGTACATGGCCTTTAAGGCCTCTCTTATTTCGTTAAGATCCATCGAGATGTTTTATTGATGACTTAATGATTCGCTTTATATGTTGCGATACGCTTGGCCACGTTCTCCTTGATGTTGTTGTAGTAGAACGTGTAGTCGTTGTCGTGAAAGCTTGCCGGTCCGAAGAAATCTTTTGCGTCGATGGGCTTGGCTGTAGTGGTAGACACAACCACGCCGCGTGCCAGGTTAATCTGCGCATCGGCACCTACGTCGCCAATCTCATACTCGTTGGTTTTCTCGTTAAATACGAGCGACCCCTTGTTTTCACTGGCCGGTGCGTAGGTTTCGTCGAGTTTCCAGTTCAGCGGGTTGATGCTTATTTCACCAGGCAGCACCACGACGTTCTTGGCGCTTTCCTCTACATTCTTGGGGCCTTCGGTGTTCCAACTGACGATGACGCCTGCGTCACTCTCGCCCGTGGCGAACTTCAGGTGCGGATAGTCCTTCAGGTCATCCTTCGTGATGGAGTAGCCGATGGCGTAGGCGGCAACCATTCGCTTATAGTAATCGGGGTGTTCCTTGAAGTAGTGCTTCAGCACGTATCTGACCATGGCCGAGCCCTGGCTGTGGCCCGCGATGATGAACGGGCGGCCATTGTTCAGGTGCTCGAAGAAATAGTCGAGCGCAGCCTTGATGTCAGTATAGGAAACACCGGCAAGACCTGGGTCGAGGCTCCCGTACTTACTTGATAATTCTCCAGCGTATTTCATGCCTAATTGGCGGTATAAGGGCGAAAACACATTACAGGACTCTTCAAACACGCTTGCATTGGTGAGATACTCGCCTTGAGCACGTAAAACCATCTCTGGGTTGTCGATAGGGGCATAATCGGGCGCATCCTTGTCGAAACTCATGTCGATATACGACGTCGAATAGATGTAGAACGCATCGACATCCTTGGTGGGTTTATGAGTCTGGACCCAGTTGTTGTCATCGCTGTAGTCGATCTTCACGTCTGTCTCACCACCTGGGTTCGTGGGAGCCGGGTTGTCGTCGTTTTTACTACACGAGGTGAGCACCATTGTTGCGCCGCAAGTCAGGATGGCGGCAAGCATCCACATTTTTGATTTTCTCATAGATAAAAAAGTTTTGGGAATTGATTTTTGTGCAAAAGTAGTCAATTTCCGATGAAATCGCAATATTCAGAGGCTTGTAGCCATTGAGTTTTGAGAATTTAGAAGCAGTTTTTTACGATTCTGAAGTGTTTTGCGGCCCTGTGCTGTCCTGTTTCTGCTCTTCTGCGGTGTGCATCCACTCCCTCGCCGTCATTCCCATGCTCTGCTTGAAGGCGGCATTGAATGTGCTGTAGCTGCGGAAGCCACTCTGGAAAGCCAGTTGCTTGGTCGACGTAGACTGATGGCTGGCGGTTGTCTCTTGATAGAGCTTGACGAAATGCTGGATGCGCAGCCCGTTGATATAGGCATTGTAGGTGATGCCCTGCAAAGCAAAGTACTTGCTGAGATAGGACCGGTTGGTGCCTATCTGCTTGGCCAGGTGCGCTACGGAAATGTCGTGCTGTAGATAGAGCTGCGGCTCCTCGCAGTACTGTTTCAGCATCGACCCGATGCTGTTGCGCAAGGACTGTGAAAGGTCATTATCATCTGCCAGGGTATGCGGTGCAAGGTCCTCATGCCCATGGGTGGCGGGTATGCTCATGTCGCTCAACGTCTCCACTCGCCATAAGAGATAGCAGTTTAGTACGATGCTGACAGCCTGCATGACATATGGATAAGCTGGCCCGTCATCGCTAAACTCATAGAATACGTACACAAGTAGGATGATGGCCAGCACCACGAAACTCTGCCACACCTCCTTGTTTTCCAGGTCGGCATAGTTGTCGCGCAGCCAGCGCCCGTATCGTCTTACCTCGCGTACCATATATATAATTAAGCCAAAAGTCAGCAACACGACATAGGCATATATAATCGGATATAAAGCAGAGCTATGCTTGACAATGCAGACCGCCATTCCTAAAGCAATTGGTGCCGTCAACACGCAGATGGGCCACAGCGGACGCCTACGGTCTTGCAGCATGACAAGCAATATGGCTATCGATAGGGGAAAGACCGTCAAGTTGTCCAGCATACCGCCTATCAGTTCGATAGACAGTATGTCGTCGCTGGAGCTAAGGAAAAACAACGGCATATACCACACATGATTCAGGGCTATGGAGACTAAGAACACCCCAGTCCATCGGCGCAAGCGTACTGGCGGGGTGATGTCAGTTGCAAAGGCATTAGCCTTGCTGAACAGCAGATAACAGCCGGTCAGCAGAGCCATGGTCGCCACCGCTGAATATAATATAGTAAAGAGGCTATCTTCCTGTATCTGCTCGTACATAAAGCGACAACAATTCTATTTAGTATGGTACAAAAAAATAAAACATCTTCATATGGAGGCTGCAAAAATACGAATTAAAAATGAAACGACAAAATAAAACAATGAGATAAAAACAATCGTTCTTTGACATCGTGGCACAGAAATAAGGAGAAAAGTTTGGAACTATCGATAATTTGGGCTACGATGCTTCCGGCTGAATAGCGAGGGCAGTGCCCGTGTCAGAGTGAAGAGGCTGCTCGAAGACCATCTGGCCGGCGGATAACAGAAGAAAGGTTGCGCTCTTGTGAGTGCAACCCTTCTTTGTCTGTCTGCGGGGCTTACTCGTAGTGGGTGTCCAGGTAGGTGACGTGGGTGACGAGGTACTCCTCGATGCCGTGCTTGCCGTCGGCACCGCCGATGCCGCTCTTCTTCACACCGGCGTGGAAGCCCTGCATGGCCTCGAAGTGCTCGCGGTTGATGTAGGTCTCGCCGAACTCCAGTTCGCGGGCCACACGGGCAGCCGTGTCAATGTCTTTGGTGAAGACGCTGGATGCCAGTCCGTACTCGCAGTCGTTGGCCCACTCGATGGCCTGCTGAATGCCGTCAAACTCGACCAACGGAATCACGGGGCCGAAGGTCTCCTCATGGATGATGTCCATCTGCTGGGTGCAGTTGTCGAGCACGGTGGCAGCATAGAAGTAGCCCTTGTCGCCAACGCGGTGGCCGCCGCAGAGCAACTTGGCTCCCTGGCTGATGGCACGGTTCACCTTCTCGGTGACAGCCTCCAGGGCGCGGGCCTCTACCAGCGGGCCCATGTCAACGGTGTGGTCCTTGCAGACGTCGCCCACACGGACAGCCTCCATCTTCTTGACCAGAATGTCGGTAAACTCCTTCTTGACGGCCTTGTCGACGTAGACGCGCTCGGCATTGTTGCAAATCTGTCCGTTGTTGCCGATGCGGCTGTCCACAATCCACTGGGCTGCCTTCTCCAGGTCGGCATCCTTGCAGACAATGGCCGGAGCCTTGCCGCCCAGTTCGAGGCTGACCTTGGTGATATTCTTCGCTGCGGCTGCCATGATGCTCTCGCCGGCACCTACGGAACCCGTCACGCTGACAATGTCAATCTTGGGCGAGCCGGCCATCTCGTTGCCGATGACGCTGCCCTTGCCGGTGACGATGTTGATGACGCCCTTGGGCAGTCCCACCTTGTCGACGACCTCGCCGAAGACGGTACAGTTCTCGGGGGTCAGCTGCGAGGGCTTGATGACGATGGTACAGCCGGCAATGAGGGCGGCACCGGCCTTGCGGGCTATGAGGAAGAAGGGGAAGTTCCAGGGCAGGATGCCTGCTACGACACCGATGGGCTTCTTGGCGAGAAAGATGGTCTCGTTAGGACGGTCGCTGGGGATGATTTCGCCCTCAATGTGGCGTGCAAAAGAGGCCATGTAGTCGAAGTACTCGGCTGTGACATCCACCTCGACGGTTGCCCAGGTCAGGGTCTTGCCCTGCTCGCGCATGATGATGTCAATGAACTCCTCGCGGCGCTCGCGGATGCCGTTGGCCAGCTTCTTGAGCCATGCGGCACGCTCGACGGCGGGCGTCTTGGCCCATTGCTTCTGGGCACGGCGTGCAGCGTCCAGTGCACGGTTTACGTCTTCGATGGTTCCTTCCGGCTGGCGAGAGATTACTTCCTCTGTCGAGGGGTTCAACACGTCAATCCACTGGCCGTTGCTGCTCTGGCAGAACTGGCCGTCAATGTACATTTTTAGGTCTTTCATACGCAATAGTTTTAGTAGTTTAGTGTATAATTATTGTTGTTTAGGATAAAAGTATCTCGGGGATGACACCCGGGATACTTTATAGAGTATGCTGTTTTAGAGCAGGTTGTCCTTCTCGATGTCCTTGAAGTACTTGTAGGTGGACACCTTCAGTTCGTCCGTGGCAGGCTCGTCGGCAACGATGATGCCGTGCTGGTGCATCTGCAGGGCCGAGATGGTCCACTCGTGGGTGACGGCACCCTCAATGGCAGCCTTCAGGGCACGGGCCTTGTGGTGGCCGTTGACCAGAATCATGACCTCGCGGGCATCCATCACCGTGCCTACACCAACGGTCAGCGCCAGCTTGGGCACCTTGTTGACGTCGCCCTCGAAGAAGCGCGAGTTGGCAATGATGGTGTCCGTCGTCAGGGTCTTCACACGGGTGCGAGAGGTGAGCGACGAGTAGGGCTCGTTGAAGGCAATGTGTCCGTCAGGACCAATGCCTCCGATGAAGAGGTCTATGCCGCCGGCCTCGCGAATCATCTCCTCATAGTGTGCACACTCAGCAGCCAGGTCCTTGGCATTGCCGTTCAGGATGTGGATATTCTCTTTGGGGCAGTCAATATGGTCGAACAGGTTGCGGGCCATAAACGAGTGGTAGGACTCAGGATGCTCCTCGGGCAGATTGACGTACTCGTCCATGTTGAACGTCAGCACGTGCTTGAATGACACCCGGCCCTCCTTGTTGGCTTTCACCAGGCAGGCGTACATGCCCTCGGGCGACGAACCTGTAGGCAGACCCAGTACGAAAGGCTTCTCGGCTGTGGGCTTGAAGGCGTTGATACGCTCAATGACGTGCTCGGCAGCCCATTGTGACATCTTCTGATAGTCGGATTCAATAATTACTCTCATAAGTCAAAAATAAAATGTATGTGTTCGTTTTGTACGTTGTTTTGCGTGCAAAGATAGTGATTTTCTTTGAACTTTGAACTTTGATTTTTCAACTTTATGAGTTGACTAAGTGTTAAATTTGCATAAAGAGCCGTCACAAAGGTCTGAGATGAAAGCTTAATGTTCAAAGTTTATTGTACCTTTGCCCCCATATTAATAAGGTATGAAAGAATTTGTCATCTCAGAAGTCAAGGCCGAGACAGCGGTTCTGGTGGGACTGATAACCCAGACGCAGGACGAAGCTAAGACGAAAGAATATCTCGACGAGCTGGAGTTTCTGGCCGATACCGCCGGGGCTGTCACCGTCAAGCGTTTTACACAGAAAGTACAGGGGCCCAGTCAGGTGACGTATGTCGGCAAGGGAAAACTCGAGGAGATTAAGCAATATATCAAGCAGCAGGAAGAGGCTGCCGATGACGATGAGACGGGCGAGACACAGCCCGTGGGTATGGTGATTTTCGACGATGAACTGTCGGCTAAGCAGATTCGTAATATTGAGGCCGAGCTGAAGGTCAAGATTCTGGACCGCACGTCGCTCATTCTCGACATCTTTGCCATGCGCGCCCAGACGGCTGAGGCCAAGACACAGGTTGAACTGGCCCAGTATCGGTATATGCTACCCCGTCTGCAGCGTCTGTGGACTCACCTGGAACGTCAGGGTGGCGGCTCTGGTTCGGGTGGCGGCAAGGGCTCGGTAGGCTTGCGCGGTCCTGGTGAAACCCAGTTGGAGATGGACCGCCGCATCATCCTGCACCGTATCACCTTGCTGAAGCAGCGTCTGCAGGAGATTGACCAGCAGAAGACCACGCAGCGCAAGAATCGCGGACGCCTGATTCGTGTGGCATTGGTGGGCTATACGAACGTTGGAAAGTCTACCATGATGAACCTGCTGGCCAAGAGCGACGTCTTTGCCGAGAACAAGCTGTTTGCCACTCTGGATACAACCGTGCGGAAGATGGTCATAGACAACCTGCCTTTCCTGCTTGCTGATACGGTGGGATTTATCCGTAAGCTGCCTACCGACCTGGTTGATTCATTCAAGTCCACGCTTGATGAGGTGCGCGAGGCAGACCTGCTGGTACATGTGGTAGACATCTCGCACCCCGACTTCGAGGAACAGATTAACGTGGTTGAGAAGACGCTGGCTGACCTTGGGTGTGCCGACAAGCCGTCAATGCTGGTGTTCAACAAGATTGATGCCTACACATGGACCCCTCAGGACGAGGACGACCTGACGGAACCCACGAAGGAGAACATCTCGCTGGACGAGCTGCGCCGTACGTGGATGGCTAAGATGCAGGGCGACTGCCTGTTCATCTCGGCCAAGAACAAGGAGAATATCGACGAGCTGCGCCAAGTGCTCTATCAGCGGGTTCGCGAGTTGCACGTACAGAAGTATCCCTACAACGACTTCCTTTATAACGTAGAAGAATAGTGTTATCATTTATACATTACTTATGGGAGAATACAGACAACTGACACAAGAAGAAATCAATGTGCTTGAGAGCCACAGCTGTTGGGCCGAGAATTGGGAAAATGTTCAGGTGGCCGAGGCGTTTTCGCCTTATGGCTTTCATCGTGTTGTGTTCTATGGCGACATCCGCTTGGGAGTTTTTGAGAAGCAGGTGGAGGTGACCAGCGGGTTCACCAAACATGCAGGCATCAACGACGCTACCCTGAGGAATGTCACCGTTGGCGACAATTGCCTTATCGAGAAGGTGGGAAACTTTATCAATAATTATACGATTGGTGACGACTGCTACATCTCGAATATCTGCACCATGGAGACTACCGAGGGTGCTACCTATGGTGAGGGCCATCTGGTCTCTGTCCTGAACGAGATGGGCGACGGCAATGTCATGCTCTTCCACGACCTGAACTCCCAGCTGGCAGCTTTCATGGTCAAGCATTTCAAGGATAAGCAGTTGAAAGACAATATCATGCGACTCATCAACGAGGAGATTCGCTTCACACAACCCGAGCGCGGAACCATTGGCAATGGGGTGAAGATTATCAATACGAAGGAAATCACCAATACCGTGGTGAAGGACGACTGCGAAATCAGCGGCGCATCACGCCTTTCGGATTGTACCATCCTTTCTTCCAAGGATGCCAGCGTGTATATCGGAACGGGTGTCATCTGCGAAAACTCTATCATCTCCAACGGCTGTTCTATCACGAACAGTGTCAAGATGCAGGACTGTTTCGTGGGAGAAGCCTGCCAGATTACCAATGGATTTACGGCTGAAGCCAGCGTGTTCTTCGCCAACTCCTACATGGCCAATGGCGAGGCTTGTGCTGCGTTCTGTGGACCGTTCTCGGCGTCACACCATAAGAGTTCCCTGTTGATTGGTGGCGAGTTCTCGTTCTACAATGCCGGTTCGAATACCAACTTCTCCAACCATGCCTACAAGATGGGGCCCATGCACTATGGAACTTTAGAGCGAGGCTCGAAGACTGCCTCTGGGGCCTATGTGCTGATGCCGGCAAACATCGGTGCTTTCTCAGTCTGTTTCGGCAAGCTGATGAATCACCCAGACATGCGCTGTCTGCCCTTTGCCTACCTCATGGCTTACGGAGAGACCATGTATATTGTGCCCGGACGTAACATCACTACCGTAGGACTCTATCGTGACATCAAGAAATGGCCCAAGCGTGACAAGCGAGCCGCCTCGTGCCGGAAGTCGGTTATCAACTTCGACTGGCTGTCGCCGTTTACCGTGGGCGAGATTGTGGAGGGCAAGAAGATTCTGGAGTCACTGCAACGCGCCGGTGGCAAGAACGTGTCGTCATACAATTTTCAGGAGTACATCATCAACGCCTCGTCACTGAAGAAGGGTATCAAGTATTATGATATCGCCCTCCGCATCTATATGGGGGCTGTGCTGAAGCGTGCCGTGAAAGAAGGATTCTTGGGTAAGCCTACTTCTGATACAGGACTTGGGAAATGGATAGACCTGTCAGGACTCTTGCTGCCGGTCAGTGAGGAGCAGCGCCTGATTGAGGATATCAAGAATGGCAATGTAGAGAGCATCCATGATGTGCTGAACCGTTTCTACGAGATTAACGACCATTATCGGGAGTATCAGTGGGCCTGGACCTACAAGATGATACTCGACTACTATGGACTTGACGAGCTCACCGATTCTGCCATGCAGCGCATCCGCGAAGACTATGTCCGTGCCCGTCGGGCATGGATTGCCGAAATCCGCAAAGATGCCCAGAAGGAGTTTGCCATGGGCGACGTCGAGCAGGAAGTGTTTGACGACTTCATATCGAAGCTTGATCATGAAATAGATTACGAAGATTAAATGAAATAAAAAAGAGAATAAGATGAAATCATTATTGCTGACTTGCCTGCTGGCGCTCGGGATGACTGCCCAGGCGAAAGATTACAAGTACGAGACGGTTCAGGGCGACCTGACGAAGACCCGCATCTATACGTTAGACAACGGATTGAAGGTGTACCTTTCTGTCAATAAGGACAAGCCTCGTATTCAAACCTATATTGCCGTGCGAACGGGTTCCAAAAACGACCCCGCAGAAACAACGGGCTTGGCTCACTATCTGGAACACCTGATGTTCAAGGGTACCAAGCAGTTCGGTACTACCAACCCTGAGGCTGAGGCTCCCTTGCTCGACCAAATAGAGCAGCGCTACGAAGTCTACCGCAAACTGACTGACCCTGCAGCACGCCGTCAGGCCTACCACGAGATAGACAGTGTGTCGCAGGTGGCTGCCCGGTATTTCATTCCCAACGAGTATGACAAGCTGATGGCGGCCATCGGTGCTCAGGGGACGAATGCCTTCACTTCGAATGATGTCACCTGCTATACGGAAGACATTCCTTCGAACGAGATAGAGAACTGGGCCAAGATACAGGCCGACCGTTTCCAGCACATGGTGATTCGTGGTTTCCACACGGAGCTGGAAGCAGTCTACGAGGAGTATAATATGTACCTGACGGACGACGGCGACAAGATATTCAGTGCCCTGGGCAAGAAGCTGACTCCCACGCACCCCTATGGAACGCAGACCACCATCGGCACGCAGGAACATCTGAAAAATCCTTCTATCACGAATATCAAGAACTATTTTAAGAAGTGGTATGTGCCTAACAATGTGGCTGTCTGTATGGCTGGCGACTTTGACCCCGACAAGACCGTGGAAATCATTGACCGTTATTTTGGTCAGTGGAAGCCTGCTGCCGACGTGTCACAGCCTGTCTTCCCGAAGCAGCGTGTGCTGACAGCCCCTGCCGATACTACCATCATAGGCCAGCAGGCCGACCAGGTATGGATGGGATGGCTGGCCAAGAAAGCTTGTGACCTGCAGTGCGACACCCTTGCAGTCATTGAAGACTTGCTGAGCAATGGCAAGGCAGGCATCTTTGACCTGAACCTGAACCAGCCAATGAAGGTGCAGGGCGCACAGGGTGGGGTACAGACCCAGCAGGACTATTCGACATTCCTTTTGGTGGGTATGCCTAAGCCCGGCCAGTCGTTGGAAGAGGTACGCTCGCTGATGTTGGCAGAGATTGATAATCTGAAGAAGGGCAACTTCTCTGACGATCTGCTGCCTTCTGTCATCAATAACAAGAAGCTGAACTATCAGCGTGCGCTCGACAACAATATGTGGCGTGTGCGCCAGCACATGAATGCTTTTATCAATGGTAAGTCCTGGCAGCAGCAGACCGGCCAGATTGACCGTATCTCCAAGATGACTAAGCAGCAGATCGTTGACTTTGCCAACCGTTTCTTCACCAATGGCTATGCTACGGTCTTTAAGAAGCAAGGCGTAGATACGTTGCAGAAGAAGATTGACAAGCCCGCCATTACGCCGATACCCACCAACCGCGATCTGGTCAGCCAGTTCGTAAAGGACATCCAGAACGCAAAGGTGGAGCCCATCCAGCCGCAGTTCGTCGACTTCAAGCGTGACTTGACGGTGACGGAGACGAAAGCCAAGTTGCCCGTTCTCTATAAGCAGAATGTCGACAACCAGCTTTTCAACCTTGTCTTCCGTTATGATTTCGGACTTCAGGACGACAATCGTTACGACATTGCAGCCGGCTACCTGGACTATGTGGGCACAGACCGGATGACAGCCGCTGACATCAAGCAGCAGTTCTATAAGCTGGCTTGTAACTATAGTGTCAATGTCAATGGCGACAATATGAATATCTCGTTGTCAGGACTTAGCGAGAATATGAATGAAGCACTTGCGCTCCTGGAGCACGTGCTGCATCATGCCAAGGCCGACAAGCAGTCCTACACCCAATATGTAGACTTGGTCTTGAAGGACCGCGACGATGCTAAGAAAGACCAGCGCACCTGCTTCAGCTATCTTTATCAGTATGGTGTCTATGGTCCTCACAATTCCCATCGTGACGTCATGACCGAACAGCAGTTGCGCAGTGCTGATGCCCAGCAGTTGCTGGACCTGCTGAAGAACCTCAGCGCCAAAGAACACACCATATTATATTATGGCCCACTGACAGAGCAGGAACTGACAGCAGTGATTGCCAAAGAACATCAGACTCCCAAGAAGTTGCAGGCCGTGCCCCGTGGCGTGGAATATCGTGAGACGGAGACTTCGCATAACGAGATATGGATAGCCCCCTATGATGCCAAGAACATCTACATGCGTATGTATCACAACGAGGGTCGTGCGTTCAATCCCGACGAGGCTGCTGCCGTCACACTATTCAACGAGTACTTTGGCGGTGGCATGAACGGTATCGTCTTCCAGGAACTGCGCGAGGCCCGTGGCTTGGCTTATAATGCCAGTGCCTACTATAGCCGTCCCGGCAAGAAGGGTAAGCCGGAAAGTTTCTTTACACACATCATCACTCAGAATGACAAGATGATGGATTGCGTGCGTCAGTTCCATCAGATTCTCGATACCATTCCGCAGTCGGAGGCAGCCTTCCAGATTGCCAAGGACGCCGTCATCAAACAGTTAGCGTCGCAGCGCACGCAGAAGATGAGTGTACTCTATAGTTATCTTTCAATGAAGAAGCTGGGTCTTGACTACGACTTGAACGCGAAGATATACCGCGACGTGCAGCACTTGACACTGCAGGATATCGTACGCTTCGAACAGCAGCAGATGGCTCGTAAGCCCTACCGTTACCTCATCCTTGGCGACGAGAAGGAACTCGACATTCCCTCATTGGAAAAGATTGCTCCCATCCGTCGCCTGACGCTTGAGGAAGTATTCGGATACTGATTTCTTGTCCGAGGGTATCATTGAAAAAACGGACGTGTTCCCAACTCAGGGAGCCGTCCGTTTTTTGGCGCTTCAATAGTTTTCTATAGGTGATAGTAATCCACGTCTATGTATCCTCCCAATGACTTGGTGGCATAGTTGAAGATGGCAAAGCGTGTACCCATGAAAAACCTCCTGTAGTCAAACTGCATGTGGAAGTCGGTGCCCAGTTGCTGGAACGTCTTTCCGTCCGTACTGTAATAGAAGGTGGCACGGTCCTGGTGATTGGAGAAGTCAGCCTCTACGCGAAGCCATACGGTCTTTTCCTTCAGGCTAATACGCGCTTTTTCCTCTGTTTCGACATTCATTACTGCTTTGTCGCTGTCGCGCAGACTGACCACCTGCCGGCTCATGCTGAGCTCATAGCGTTTGCCTGTCCGGGTGATGTCCAGTACGCCAGAGTGTCCGTTGAAGGCGGCAAAACCAGCATGGTCTCCATCCTTCATGTGGCTGATGTCCATCTTGATGGTTGCAGTGCTCTGCGGTCCCGTCATGCGCTGCGACAGGGTGTTGGGTGCGGTGAACAGGTTGTCTGCCAACCGTGCGGTCCTGAGCCGTAGCCACCCCTTTCGTTCGGTGAGTGACCAGCCGTTGTCTATGGGGTTGTGGTTCCACTGCCATACAAGTTTCAGCCTGTCGCTGTCAAAATCGTCAGAAGCCACAATGCTCTTCTTCTCATGGCCAGGGTAGGGGATGTCCGTCACTTTGTCCACATGTCCCTGTTCGTTGCCCAGCATGGGCCAGCCGTCTACCCAGCGGCAGGGCATCAGCACCGGTACGCGTCCTATGGCGCCGCGGTCTTGGAAGATGATGCCCCACCAGCGACCGTCCGGCCCGTCGACTATTGTCCCCTGGCCTACGCCGCCGTATGTGTCGAAGTCGTCTTCCAGGATGACTTTCTTTTCCCAGGGGCCTGTGATGTTGTCGGCCCTGTAGCACACCTGACGGCGTACGTGCCCTCGGGTCCAGCTGATCATCAGCAGGTAGTATCGGCCGTCGTGCATCAGCGCCCGGCTGCCTTCCAGCAGTCCCGTTTCCGTCGAGTCGCGCTCAAAGATACGCATGTCCACACCTCCGGGCTCTACGTCGCTGAGGTCGTTCTTCAGCTGTATCAGCTGTCCTGTGCCGTAGAAGACGTACACACGGTTGTTCACTTCGTCGAACAGCAGCGAGTTGTCGTGGAAGTGGCGGGGGCGCGACACCAGCCGCCACGGACCTTCGGCCCGTTCCGACTCATAGATGTACGAGCGCCACGGCTTGTCGTTGGGCGAGAAGAGTGTGTAGAACTTCCCGTTGTGATAGCGTAGCGACGTTGCCCATTGTCCACGGCCGTAGGCTGAGCATCCTTGCAGGTCGTAATTGGGCGTGTCCGTCAGGCGGTCGAACACATAGCTGGCGATTTCCCAGTTCACCAGGTCCTTCGACTTCATGACGGGGGCTCCCGGCATCAGGTGCATGGTCGTGCTGACCATGTAGAACGTGTCGCCAACACGAATCACGTCGGGGTCGGGCACGTCGGCATTGATTACGGGGTTTTCAAACTTTGTCGCTTTAGTCCCACTGACAATGAACAGCAGGGTCAGCAGGGTCAATAACAGTTTTTGTTTCATATCTTTATATTGATGTTGTCATTTGCGTTGCAAAGTTACGAAAACAAACGCAATTGCCCTATGCCGGTTGTCGCATTTACTTTTTCTGATGTTTCATGTCGGTTCCCAGAATAAAAAAATCAGCGTCATGTGCAGGTTTTTGGCAATTATTTCGTACCTTTGTGCGCTGTAAAGTAATCATGTCAATATAACTAAGAACAAATACGATTATGGCAAATGTAGTTGATTTCAAGTACGCCCCGATGTTTCAGATGGGCGAAGACAAGACAGAGTATCGTCTTCTGACGAAGGAGGGCGTGACCACCGCCGAGTTTGAGGGTAAGCAGATTGTCAAGGTGTCCAAGGAGGCCCTGACGTTGCTGGCTCAGCAGGCTTTCCACGATGTGGAGTTCATGTTGCGCCGCGAGCACAACCTGCAGGTGGCTGCTATCCTGAACGACCCCGAGGCTTCAGAGAACGACAAGTACGTGGCGCTGCAGTTCCTGCGCAATGCCGAGGTGGCTGCCCGTGGCATCCTGCCGTTCTGTCAGGACACCGGTACCGCTATCATCCATGGCGAGAAGGGCCAGCAGGTGTGGACCGGCTTCGAGGACGAAGAAGCCCTGAGCCGTGGTGTCTACAACACCTTCACCCAGGACAACCTGCGCTACTCGCAGAATGCTCCGCTGAACATGTACGACGAGGTGAACACCCGTTGCAACCTGCCTGCACAGATTGATATCGAGGCAACAGAGGGTGCTGAGTATAAGTTTGTGATGGTGGCTAAGGGTGGTGGCTCGGCCAACAAGACCTACTTCTATCCCATGACCAAGGCTACCATCCAGAACGAGGGTACGCTGTTGCCCTTCCTGGTAGAGAAGATGAAGTCGCTGGGTACAGCCGCTTGTCCTCCTTATCATATCGCGTTCGTCATCGGCGGTACTTCTGCCGAGAAGAACCTGCTGACGGTCAAGCTGGCCAGCATCAAGTACTACGACTCGCTACCCACCACGGGCGATGAGACAGGCCGTGCCTTCCGCGACATCGACCTGGAGAACAAACTGCTCGACGAGGCTCACAAGATTGGCCTGGGAGCACAGTTTGGCGGCAAGGCCCTGGCTCACGACATTCGCGTCATCCGTCTGCCCCGTCACGGTGCCTCGTGTCCCATCGGCATGGGCGTCAGCTGCTCGGCCGACCGTAATATCAAGGCCAAGATTAACGCTGACGGCATCTGGTTGGAGAAGATGGACGCCAATCCTTCTGAGCTCATTCCTGCTGAGTATGCCAAGGCCGGCGAGGGTCAGAACACCATCGTCATCGACCTGAACGAGGGCATTGATGCCGTCCGCAAGGAACTGTCTAAGTATCCTGTGTCTACCCGTGTCAACCTCAAGGGAACGATTATCGTTGCCCGCGACATTGCCCACGCCAAGCTGAAGGCCCGCATCGACGCCGGCGAGCCTATGCCCGAATACTTCAAGAAGTACCCTGTGCTCTATGCCGGACCTGCCAAGACTCCCGAGGGCTATCCCTGCGGCTCGATGGGCCCGACCACGGCCAACCGTATGGACCCCTACGTAGACGAGTTCCAGTCGCTGGGTGCCTCGCTGGTCATGATAGCCAAGGGCAACCGTTCGCAGGTGGTTACCGACGCTTGCCAGAAGTATGGCGGCTTCTACCTGGGCAGCATTGGCGGCGTCGCTGCCGTGCTCAGCCAGTCCTGCATCAAGAGCATCGAGTGCGTGGAGTATCCTGAACTGGGCATGGAAGCCATCTGGAAGATTGAGGTCGAGGACTTCCCCGCCTTTATCCTCGTTGACGACAAGGGCAACGACTTCTTCAAGCAGTTGAAGCCCTGGTGCCCGACAGGATGTAAGAAGTAAGATGTCTGACGTTAGATGTAAGATATCGCTCGTTCTTCTGCTGCTGTGTATCTCGCTGACTACGGCAGCAGAAGACTTTCTTATGCGTGGCTGTCGGCGTGGCGTGCTGCCGTCGACGACCGTGCTGCGTAGCCGCCGTGCCGCAGCCACTCCGCGTCAGGTGGGAGGCTCATTCTACACGGGCGACCGACGCCAGCTGGTGGTGCTCGTCTCGTTCAGCGACCTGCAGTTCTCGGACAGCGACCCCGTGGCCGCGTGGAACCCCATCTTCAACCAGCCCGACTACACCCAGCCGCCTTTCTACGGTTCCATTCACGACTATTTCTATGCGCAGTCGGACGGACGGCTCTGCCTGACCTTCGACTTGCACTACGTGGCGTTCAGCCATTCGCGGGAGCGCTATGCCAGCACGCAGGGCGACGACGAGAACTCGCAGTACCTCATCAGCGACGTGGTGGACACCCTGCTGACCCGCGACATTGACTGGAGCCCGTACGACTGGGACGGCAACGGCTACGTCAACCAAGTGCTGATTGTCTATGCCGGCTACGGCATGAATGACGGCGGTGACGACAAGACTATCTGGCCCCACCAGTGGTGGCTCAGCCTGCACCTCAAGGACTACCACGTGAAGGGCCATGCCGAGGGTGTCTACTGCGAACCCCGACGGGTGACCTCCGGCGGGCGCGACTACTATGTCGACGCCTACTGCGCACTGCAGGAGTATGCCAAGTCGACGAAGTACGGCTCCTTCGGCACCATCGTCCACGAGTACACCCACTGCTTCGGATTCCCCGACTTCTACCACGGGTCGTCGTCGTATGTAGGCCATTGGGATCTGATGGACTTCGGCAACAACAACGGCGGCGGATTCTGCCCGCCCAACTATAGTGCCCACGAGCGCTGGCTCATGGGCTGGTGTACGCCGACGGAGCTGACCACCACGCAGACCGTCACTGCCATGGACGCGTCGCAGTCGTATCTCGTCCGCAACGACGGCTATTCCGACGAATACTATGTCGTCGAGAACCGCCAGCAGGTGGGGTGGGACCGCTCGCTGCCCGCCAGCGGGCTTGTCGTGTTTCACGTAGACTTCAAGGAGAGTGTCTGGCTGGGCCTTAGCATCGTCGATGGCGAGGTGAGCTACGAGGCGGCCAACACGTCGTCGCTGAAGCGCTATACCATTTTCCCAGCCAACAACAAGCCGTATTACACCACGAGGAACGAGGCGGGCTGGGCCTATCCCTACGAGTCCAACAATTCACTGACCAACCGCTCTAAGCCGGCTGCCACGCTGAATCACGAGAATACAGACGGAAGCCTGCTGATGAACAAGTCGCTGACAGAGATGGCTGTCGATGCTTCGGGCAAAGGCTCGTTCCGGTTTTCCGTTGACAGTGGTACGGGTATCGTTGAGCATCATACAGAGGGACAGCCCCAGGTGCTTTATGATCTCGGTCCTGTTCGTATTGTCAGATGTCCCAACGGAGAAATAAAAAAGGTGGTAAAGCATTGAACACTTTACCACCTTTTTTATTGACTGCACGGG
>CAMOWH010000043.1:0-18792 GCA_946628315.1 uncultured Prevotella sp. | reverse complement strand
CAGTACAGCCAGCGTACACAACCCAAGAGCAATCAGAATGTTCAGAGTAATCAGAGTAATCAGAATACTCAGAGTTCTCAAAGCACTCAAAGCACTCAGAGCCCAGAACAACCAACCGCCCGTCACACTCAGACTGCAACGGGCGAAACGATTATAGACCACCATCACAAGAAACGCGAGAATCGCAAAATCTTCGACGACTCCGATGGCGAATATGTTGAGTTCGAAGAGGCGTAACGGCTTTTCGGCTGTCAGCCATTATAGACTAACGTGCCAATCTCCTCACCATCCATCACTTTCTTCAGATTACCGACAATGTCCATATTGAAGACATAGATGGGCAGATTGTTGTCCTGACACATGCAGATGGCGGTCAGGTCCATCACCTTCAGACCGCGCGCGAGTACCTCTTTATATGTAATGGCATCAAACTTGGTGGCTGTCGGGTCCTTCTCCGGGTCGGCCGTATAGACACCGTCGACACGGGTGCCCTTCAGCATCACGTCAGCCTCAATCTCTATGCCACGCAGGCTGGAGCCGGTATCGGTAGTGAAATAGGGCGAACCCGTGCCGGCAGAGAAGATGCAGACATAGCCAGCCTCCATAGCCTCGATGGCCTTCCACTTGGTATAGAACTCACCAATAGGCTCCATGCGGATAGCCGTCATCACACGGTTCTTCACACCGATAGCGCCTAAGGCGGAGCTCAATGCCAGCGAGTTGATGACCGTAGCACACATGCCCATCTGGTCACCCTTCACACGGTCGAAGCCTTTCTGCGAACCTGACAGTCCGCGGAAGATGTTGCCACCACCGATGACGATACCAATCTGGACTCCCATCTCGCTCACTTCCTTAATCTGGCGAGCATAGTCACTCAACCGCTCAGGGTCAATACCATAGCCCTGCTTACCCATCAGGCTCTCGCCCGACAACTTCAATAGAATTCTCTTAAATCTTGCCATAGTTTTTTCTTTATTTATGATTTCGATGTTTCGATGCTTCGACGTTTCGTCTCATACAAACGTCACCTCCTTGAAGGCATAACGGCGTTGCAGTCCATTGTCGTCGCGCAGCAGCAGATGGCCGTCGTCTTCCACCGTCAACAACTCGGCCATGAAAGCCCCGTCACAATCAGCATAGGGATAAAAGCCCTTGCGCCGATACAGCATGGACAGGTACTGCTCCTTGACATCAGTTCCAAGATGATGCGAGAAGGCCTGAAGAATTTCCTTCAGCAGATGCTCACGGTCTGTTTCCTGTTCGGTAATCTGCCACAGCGACACCGGGTTAGGTGCATTGCTGCGGAAGACGCGCTGGTTGACATTCAGCCCCACGCCAATGATGCAGTCCTTGATATAGTCGCCTTTCAGGGTCTGCTCTATCAGTATGCCGGCAATCTTCCCGTCGCGCCAATAGATGTCGTTAGGCCATTTGATGCTCAAGTCACCGATATACTTCCCTAATGCCTCGCAGACAGCCAGCGAGATGGCCATCGAGATGTGGAACTGTCGTCTGGCAGGCAGCGGTTCCCTCGCTGAACCGCCCTCCCTGCCTGGCAGCCAAGGATGAATGAAGAGTGAGAATAACAGGTTTTTTCCCCGTTCCGACTCCCAGCTGTTAGTAGCACAACCACGACCCGCCGTCTGATAGTTGGCCACGACAACCTTTTCAATCAGTCCCCGGTGGTTTCCTGTCTCAGCAGCCGCCCAGTCCTTCAGCCAGCGATTGGTAGAGTCCGTCTCCGCGATATATTCTATATTCCATTCTGCCATGAGCCGTGCCTTTTTTTGTACTTTTTCGCAAAAGTAAGCATTATTTTCCAAACATCCAAATGTTTCATCATTTTATCACTGCTTTATGAAGTTTATTCGCCATCACTTGCCACTTTTGTGATTTTTTTATTATCTTTGCCGATGAAATCGGAACATCGAATCATCGAAACATCGAAAAAAATATGACTCCCGAACAACTCTCAAAGAACGACGAACAATACATGCGCAAAGCACTGGCTGAAGCTCAGCAGGCCTTCGACGAGGGCGAAATACCCATTGGGGCCGTTGTGGTTTGTCAGGACCGGGTCATTGCCCGAGCCCACAACCTGACGGAAACACTGCACGACGTCACGGCTCATGCCGAGATGCAGGCCATCACCGCCGCAGCCAATGAATTAGGAGGGAAATACCTGACAGACTGTACCCTATACGTCACCGTAGAGCCCTGCACGATGTGTGCCGGAGCCTTGGGGTGGAGCCAGATACCCCGCATTGTCTACGGTTGTCGTGACGAGAAGCGGGGCTATACCGCCTACGCCCCCCGTGCCCTGCATCCCAAGTGCAGTGTGACAGGCGGCATCTTAGAAGAGGAATGCCGCCAGCTCATGCAGGACTTCTTCAAACAGAAACGGTAGCAGAGAAACTACTCTACTTACTCAGCACCTTCTTCCCGTCAATCACGTAGATGTTCCTACGCATCGCGCTTCTATGCTGTCGGCCGCTGAGGTCATAGACTTTTGTGTCAGGCTCTGCCTCTGGCGACATTCGGACGGTCTGAATGCCGGTCTCAATATCGTCTACATCCTCATTGGAGACAAGCAGTGTCCCGTCAGCAAGTTTCTTGAGTGTTGCATACTGGACACCCCCTTCCGTCCTAACCGCCTGTCGCTCACTGTCGCGCTCTTCCTTATTGGTGAGGAACATACGATAAATACCTGGAGCAAGGTCTTTCAAACCATCAACGAGGATGGGGAGCAACTCATCATTATCATCAGTGAAAATGAAGCCATAGAATGGCGGGAGACTGCCGTAGCCCTTATCGCGAGTATTCAGCAGACTGACATAGGCCATATTTTGCGGATTAGACTTGTCTTGCAAGGCCAGGTCTATAGTACCATTAAAGTCTAATATGGAGTAGTTGTACAAACTATACATCTTCATCTGAAGCATATTCTCGTCATTCACCTCGTAGTCAATGCTGTCAGCCACGCACATCGACTCAAACCGGTCTGTCCCGTCAGGCGTCTGCTGCGGTTTGGTGCCAAGCACTATCGACTGACTATAGCGGAAGTCATTGTCCTTATTAATCTTCAGCACATCGAGGTCGAAGTACCCGTCACCGTCTCCGCCCCAGCCCCAGTTGACATACACCAGTCCGTCCTTGTCGATGCCACACAGCAGGAACTCGTGACCATAAGAAGCCTCCTCGTCATATCCGCCAAACATAACCGGCATCTTCTGTTCGAGTGCACCATACACCAACGACTTCCACTCCTCATCCGAATAAAAGGACCGGTCGTAATACCTCAGTGCCAACGAGTCGTATCTGAAGACATTCTTCAGTGCAAGAGCCATATAATAGTCAGCGGTTCCACTGCCTTCCAGAGTGTATGTCATGTGGGTGGCATAGCCACAGTCGCGCATCAGGTCCGTAACGGCCTTGACAGGGGCTGAGAAACGGAGTTCCGTCGACTTGTAGCTGTTCTTCATGTTCGCCCAGTCATAGGTGGTATTGATAGTCTTTTCAACCTCTTTACCCTTAAAGAAATACGAACCGGTGCCCTCTGACGTCGCTGGATACTGATAGTAGTTCAGCACCTGAGCTAGCGTCGTGGCCACACAGCCCGTAGGACAATAATCATTGCCGCTCTTGGGACATTCGTAATAGTAAGGCTTTTCCTGATTCCACGTCGTGGTGACGAAAGGCTCTACCACGGTATAGCCGGCTCTGGCAGTCACAGAGGCTGCCGTGTTGTCCAAGCTCTGCAGGCTGCTTTCGGCCACCTTCATCCACCACTTCAGTCCGTCGGGCAGCCGGTTCTTGTCGTATGGAGTATGGGAGTATCCGATGACTGCATCGCCCATTCCCAGACGATTCACAATGACAAACCCACGCTCGTTGCCGTAGACACACAGTCCGTCTCTGTTTTCAAGCAGGTTCACATCGTCCGATGCCAGTTTCTCCTGGGCAATGCGTTTCATGGCACTGAAAGAACGCTGCTGGGCATTCACAGCAGACAAGGCGATGCATAGAATCGTTATCAGTATAAGAGCTTTCTTTGTCATCATTTTAATATTTATTGGAGTGCAAAGGTACGAAAAATCTCCGAACTCTGCAAACTTTATTTTTCCTGCCTACAGATTTTATTTTTCCTACCTATGAATTTTATGTTTCCAACTTGGAAACATATGTACCCAACTTAGAAACACATGTCTCCAACTTGGAAACATAAGTACCCAAGTTGGGAACAGAAATTATCCAACCTGCAAAATTCTTTTTTCCAACGTCCCGCCGAAACTTTTCCTTAGGAGCAAAAAAAGAGAGGCAGCCCCCTACGGTCTGCCTCCCTATTAATATGGTAAGATTTTACGCCTTATTTAGGCAGATTGTCAGCCCAGCCCGTGTTCTGCTCCGTTCCGTAGCCGGCATTGATCTCGGCAGCGGGAATAGGATAGACGAACTTGGCGACGTCAAAGTTCTGCTTGGTGGTAGCCACGGTAATCTTCAGGCCCTGACGACGTGCATCGTACCAGCGGTGACCCTCCAGATAGAGTTCGCGAACGCGCTCGTCGTTGATGAACGACATCAGCTCATCCTTGGTAGCAGGCAGTTTGTCTGCCGACTCAATGGCGGCATCACGGCCAGCCGTGAAGAACAGAGCCTCCTGAGCCTGAGCGATATTGCCTAACTGAGCCTCACACTCGGCCAGAATCAGATACATCTCCGACAAACGGAAGACGGGGATATTGCTGACGGCCTGAGCGGTGGGCAGACCACAATACTTGAAGGCATAGTTGCTCAAGACACCTGCACGGTAGTCAGTATCTGCAAACTTACTTTTTGTAAAATCAGTCAGACCGCCTTTGTATGAACCATAGAGCGTATTGAGTGCGTTAGCTGACAGGTTGTCATCATTGGTCTTGTTGATGGTAAAGATGTCCTCAGGAGAGACTGCATTCGACGACCACATCGAAACGTAGTTGGCAGCCGTAGCACCCACAGCACCGCTCTCATCAATAGCAGCCTGAGCGGCAGCCTTGGCAGCAGCATAGTTGCCCATGAAGAGGTTTACACGAGCCTCCAGTGCGTAGATGGCAGCCAGATTGAAATAGAACTGAGGCACACCGTTCATCTCATCTTCGCCGGCATAGAGCTCCTTGGCCTTGGCAATGTCGCTGAGCACCTGAGCATAGCAGTCTTTCACGCTGGAGCGATGAACCTGGTCGTTGATGGTATAGGGTTTGTCAACAACAAGGATAACACCCAGCTGGCTGTTGTCCTGACCAGGCTGATAAGGCAGACCGAAGATGTTGGTCAGCGTGAAGGTTCCCAGTGCACGCAGTGCATAAGCCTGAGAAAGATAGGAACTGATAGCATACTCTTCGTCTTCCGTCACACCGGCAGCCAAAATCTTCTCTGCACCGTTGATGGTACGCGTCGAACGGTCAATCACCTTATAGCCATAGTTCCAAATATCGTCTAATTCACCATTGGTGTCTGTGATACCATAGGAATTAATGGCAAAGAAGTGACCCGTTGATGAACTGGCAGTAGCAATGTCAGCAGCCATATCACCTAATGCCACCACATAGTTTCCATAGAAACGGTAGTTGCCCAGTGCATAGTAAGTACCTATCACACCGTTCTTTACATCCTGTGCAGTATTGAAGGCTGTCTCAGAAGTCTTGTTCTGGTCCATGTCTGGGTTGAAGTAGGAATCGCTACAAGAAGCCAGACCTAAAGTCAAAGCTGCACCTATTGCAAATATCTTAATATTTTTCATTGTCTTCTATTTTTTCTGGTTTCATTAAAAACTTACATTCACACCGAATACGACATTACGAGACTGTGGGAAGTTCCACCACTGTACGCCGTTTGCACCGACACTGGCAGGATCGAAACCACGATAGTTCTTGCAGCCCCATGTGTAGAGGTTGTCTGCCTGTACATAAACTCTCAGACGGCTGACGTAGAATTTCTCTGTCCACTCAGAGGGGAAGGTGTAACCGAGGGTGATGTTACGCAGCTTGACGTAGTTGCCATCCATCAGGAAGCGGCTTGAAGCCGAGTTAGCCAGCGAGCTCAGAGAGCCGAGACCATAGCCGACATTCAGGCGGGGAACGTCTGTGACGTCACCGGGCTTCTGCCAACGGTTCTCATAGACATACTCAGTAAAGTTCTCGCCGAACGAGCCGCCAATCTGCTCGTCATAGCGCAGGTTGTTACCATAAATCTTACGTCCGAACGAGTAGTTCAGCTGGAATGAGAAGTCGAAGCCCTTCCAGGTCAGGTTGTTGGTGAATGCACCGTAGAAGCTGGGGTTAGCGTCGCCTACATAGCGCTTAGCAGCAGCATTGTAGTCCTTGGTGGTCTCGTTGCCTTCCTCGTTCAGATACCACATGGCCTCACCAGTCTCAGGGTCAACACCGGCATACTCTCTCATCTTGAACTGATAGATAGGACGTCCTACCTCAGTAATCTGGTAAGTGCCCTCGATAGGCAGGTCGGTAGAGAGTTTCTTCACCTCGTTCTTGTTGTGCGAACCGTTCAGGCTGACATTCCAGTTCCAGTCCTTGTTCTTCAGGATGTTCACACCGAGGGTGAACTCAATACCCTTGTTCTGCAACTCACCGATGTTCTTATAGTAAGAGGTCAGACCCATAGCGTATGAAGCAGGAACGGCAAACACCATGTCGGTGGTGTTGTGGACATAGTAGTCGAACTCCAGGTTGAAGCGACCGAAGAGCGTTGCGTCCAAACCGATGTTGAACTTCTTGGTGCGCTCCCACTGCAGGTCGTCATTACCCATCTGCTCGTAAGCCATACCGGGCTGGCTGTTGTAGTTCCAGCCAAAACCGTAGAGGTCCTTAGCAGCATACCAGCCACCGGCAGGTACAGAGACGTCACCCACCTCAGAGTTACCAGACGAACCGTAAGAGGCACGCAGGGTCAGGTTCTGCAACCAGTCCTTGGTGCCCTGCATGAAGTCCTCAGAAGAGATGCGGTACTTGGCACCGACAGAAGCGAACGTACCCCAGCGGTGACCTTGGGCAAAGCGTGAAGAACCGTCGGTACGGAGGCTGGCAGACAGATAGTACTTGTTGGCATAGTCGTACTCCACATTACCGAAGAACGAAGCCAGCGTCAAACGGTTCATGGTTGTCGATGCTGAACTCGGAGTTGCAGCCAACTGCACTTGGGGCATATCTTCAACAGGGTAGTTAGAACCTGCAAGATAAGCCTGCTTCAAGATGGTTTTCTGAGCCTCCTGACCTAACATCACATTCAAATTGTGTACCTTGTTGAAGGTCTTAATATAGTTCAGCGTGTTGGTGATAGACAGGTGGATGTTGTAGTTGTTAGAGTCCTCACCCATACCACGCATATCCTTACCCTGAGGCTGCATGAACGACCAGAAACCGAACTCGTCAACAACGTGAGCATCAATGCTGGCACGTGACAGGAAGTGCAGGTCCTTCATGAAGTTAATCTGAACCCAGGGCGAGAACAATACACGATACTGCTTGGCCAGGCTCTGGTCACCCTTACCGCTACGAATAGCTACGGGGTTGTAACCATTGATGGTCTCGAAGTTCCAAGCTCCGTCTTCCTTGTAGACAGGTGACAGCGGGCTCTGCATGAATGCCTGAGTGATGGGGTCGGTGAAATAACCGCCGCCAGAACCCATATTGGTCTCAGAGTAAACCATGTTGGTATTGAAACCGAACTTCACAATCTTCGAAGGCTCATGCTCGAAGTTGAAACGGAATGAATAGCGCTTCAAGTCCTTACCGATGATAACGGCTTCGTCGCTCAAATAGTCCAAAGACAGATAGTAAGAAGGAGTACCGGCCACAGCACCGCCACCCTGAACATCAACAGAGTAGTTCTGAGTCAAGCCTGTACGAGTCACCTCGTCGAGCCAGTTAGTGGTCTTGCCCTCCTGGGTATAAATCTCAGAACCCCATAACATGAACTCCTTATAGCCTTCAGCATCATAGTTCAGGCCCAGAGCGTCCATATAGTACTGCACAGCACCGTCTGCGCCCAGGTCAGCCTTCTCGTTGGCACAAGCCTCAGCCCACAGTTCATTGTACTTGTCAGCACTGACGGGATTGTAATTGAAGTGCTTGTAGGCAGGCATGAACTGCCAACCGATCTTGGCATTGAAGTTCACCTTGGGTTTGCCGCTCTTACCCTTCTTGGTGGTAATCACGATGACACCATTGGCAGCACGTGCACCATAGATTGAGGTAGCGGTAGCATCCTTCAGCACGGTGATTGTCTCAATATCGTTGGCATTGAGGTTGGCAAGAGGAGAAATCTCCTGACCCTCGTCAGCACGGATACCCACTACGTCAGAAGAAAATGCCACACCATCAATCACATACAAAGGCTGCGTACCTGAGTTCAGCGAGTTACGACCGCGGATGAACACGGTGGCAGGAGCACCAGGCTGTCCTGACTCCATGGTCAGTTGCAGACCGGAAACAGAACCCTCCAAAGCCTTGATGGGGTTGGCATCAGTCTTGTTGGCGATAGTCTTTGAACCCACTGTCGAAGCAGCACCGGTGAAGGCAGCCTTACGGGTCACACCATAACCGGTAACCACAATTTCGCTCAGCGCATTCTCGTCGTCAGCCAGCACAATGCGCATGTTGGGACGCGCACTGACCTCCAGCGGTTCCATACCTACGTAAGTGATGCGCAGTGTCTTGCTGCCGGCAGGCATAGTCAGCTCGAAGCGACCGCTTGCATCAGTTGTTGTACCAACGGTCGTACCCACAACTACGATAGATGCACCGATGACCGGCTCATTGTCCAGCTGTGTTACAACCGTACCATTAACCTTAGTCTGGGCCATGACCATCCCTACAGACAGAAACAGACAGGCCAGAAACATTGTTAATCTTTGTTTCATAATTCTCTCTCGTTTTTAAATACTAATCCTATTAATATAATAATGTTCGCGTACTTATATAATTACTATCGTTACACCCCTGCCGCAGAGGTGATGCCACAAGGGCATTTCCCGAAAAACTGTGCAAAGATAGTATTTACTTTTGTAAAAAACGAATAAATTTATTAAAAATGCACAATTTAGCACAATATTTTAATAAAAGTCAACGCCTTTAGTAGCATTTTGCGTTGATTGTTCAAAAAAAACTTGCATTTTGTTAATGCTCCCACAGGGGGGCTTACTTGTTCAGCACCTTGCGACCGCCCTGAATAAGCAGCCCTTTGTGCTGACGGGTGACGCGCTGGCCTTGCAGATTGTAGAGAGGAGCATCTGAAAGCACGGTCTGGGTGTGGGGGCGGAGTTCCACAATGCCTTCGGGAATATCCGTACTTTTAACATCGAAGGTTATTAGACCCTCTTCTGTCATCTGGATATTCGACAACTCGTAGGGACTGGGCTTGCCTGACCACGAGAGCAGATTGGCCGGGGAAGTCGTATTGCCCAGTTCCGTAACATGATCATCACCGGGGAATACATCGGCAGCAGTCGACTCAAAATGCCGTTTCTCTTTATACGTATAGGAATGTGCACCGCCTGCCCGCACCAACTCATAATAGTTATGGTCAGGATTAGTATTGACGGTATTATAATCCCATACAGAAGCCTTGGTCTTGTCCACCCGGTGTACCAGCATACCGCTGCCAGGCAGAAAAGCATCCCACTTGAAAGCCGCTTGTTGGCGGTTCTCCAACAGGAAGAATTCGTTGTCCACTGGGGTATTGATGCGATAACCCGAGCAGGCGGTTAGAAGCGGCAGCGGATCGAGCGTCATATTGCCCGGGCTGCTGATGACGGGAGGTTCGTCCATGAATCCTACGGCATAACGCTCATAGAGCGAATAGCCCACGGGAGTGCGGTCGTAGTTGGCATAGCACCCTGCGGCCATGACAGACCAGTCGCCGGGGTCGTTACTCTGGCCGTCTTTCTCGTAGTCGGCATCATAGAAATCAGGCAGTCCCAACACATGGCTGAACTCATGACAGATAGTGCCTATGCCGTCAATCAGGACAGTCTCTGGCTTGCCGGTATAACCGTAAAGTTCGACAGCACAGACATAGTCTCTCACACTGACACCGTCCTTCTTGGTTCCCCAAATGTAATGACGGTGAGGCCAGATGAGCCGCTCGTCATTATCGGTGAAGTTAGCACCATTGCCGGCAAAGATGACGAACACCAAATCGACAGCTCCGTCACCGTCGCCGTCAAACTCCTGATAGTTCACATCGGCATCGGCAGCATTGACCGCTGCCCGAACCAGCGTAGAGCCATTCTTAGTTCCTTCAGCATAATACTGGCTGTAGTCAAGGGTATATGGACCTACCACCGTAAATTCCGGCTTAAACTGGCCGTTGCTGTTGTCAGAGAAGTAATCGCGCACACTGCCGGTACACGGCACGTTGTCAAAACCAGTGTACCCTTCCTTATTGACCATGTCGTCCATCAGTTGCTTATAGTCTTTGCGTGAGAACTTTTGGTCTTTATATTCGGCAAGGATGATGAGCCCCTTGAAGTTGGCAAAGTTCGTCCCTCCTGCACGCCGCCGTGCAACATGTTCCACAGTGGCCTGAGCGGCCTGCTGCTTCATGGACAGCATTTGCGGCGTCATGGCAGGCACCTGCCGGACGGGCATATTCTCCAAGAAAGCTACTTCTTCGGCAGAGCGCTCTCCCTCGTCATGAGCAGTCATGGCTGTCGCTTTCAGTCCCCCATCTTCCAGTTCGGCATACACATAGTATCCCAGAGAGTCTTTCACAACGGTATATCCGTCAGCCGTCGTGTGGTAGTGACACCACTCGTCGCCCTTGAGACAGAGGGTCAACATGGTGCCGTCAGGCTGACGTATCTGCAACTTGCCCGGATGGGCCGGCACCGCCCAAAGACCCGTCAGCTGGAACAGCCCTACTGCCAGCAACAAGACTCGTAAGGAGGGAAACAAATAACGCTGCGAAAACTTCTTCATGGATGCAAAGGTAGGAATATTTTCTCAAAACACAAAAAATAGGGCAGGAAATCGTTGAGACTCCTGCCCTGAGTTATAGTAACTGTCTGACAATCTTACATTCCTGTAGTAGCAGGATAAGATTGCTTGGTTACAATGTAATACATATCAGGATTCTTAACGTTGGTCAGCTTAATCATTGTCGGATTACGGACATCGTTAGACTCCAGTTCAAATGTTCCAATCAGCGGACTGATGAAATAGCGGAAGAAGGTCACTCCCTCACTGTCCTTAGCAGCCCAATAGTATTTGGCATTGTTCTGTTGTGAGCTTGAGCCTCCATAACCAACCAATGAATAGGTCACCTGATTATCAGAATCAACAGTAGTACCAAAATTGAATCCACTCCAATACCCGCCGCTCTGTATGTAGAACAGGTTCCCGCTCAGATAAGCATAACCAAGCTTCTCACCCTCTTTGGCAAGCAGACGCGGAGCTGCGTAGTCCCAATACTGCTGAATGGCTGCACTCAGGTTTGCATAGCAGATGTACCAGTTACCAGATGTCAGCGCCTCACTAACCGGTGGAACGTATCCGTTCATTTGAGCTTCTGGATCGTTCGATGTGAACAGATAATCCTCACCACCTACATAAGTAAGATCAGTAATGGTCTTGCCGAAGATGCTGACAGGATTGTAGAAGTGTATAGCGTTTGGCCGAACGATATAGGGTGCCTCTATCGAGTTGGCGACTCCCTCTTCGTCCGTGTAGCTGAAAGTCATCTGCCGATAGTTGGCAGCAACGGTGGCGACCTCATCACCTACTCTAAAGAAATATGAGCCGAATGCCATTTCGGTCTCCGATTCTGCCACTTCGTTAATATAGCTGCTCCAGTCTTCGGTTGCCGGGGTCATCACAATACGGGCACCGTGTTTCTTGCCAGTCATGATGATGCTGTCAGCTCTGACGGTTTGCATACGGAATTCCAAGTCTCCTTCCATACCTTTTCCTTTATTGCCGATTTCGAGAGGGTTGGCAGGATCAGAGAAGAAGTGGAAAATCTTGTTGTACTCATCGAAAGACAGCACGACACCAGCACTCTGCTCCAGCTTGTAGTGAGTCGTTGCAGACTGGTCACCGCCATATATCTCGTTAGATACTGTAACGGTATTGTCTGGATTGAATTTCAGGAACATCGTATAACCGCCGTACTCCAGTCCGCCGTAATATTCCATCCGCCATCCGTTGGCAGGCGACTGCAACGTGGTGTTGTATTCCTTCAGGGCAGTCTCCATGCGCAATGCCGAAGACTTGTCGAATACGTCGTCAACCTCGTTCTTACACGATGTGTATGCTATAGCAATAGTTGCACAAAGCAACAAATTGAATATTCTTTTCATACGCTTCATTTATTTTAGAGTTTTCAAATCCAAATCATACACACCGGCAGTACGCTTCAGCACCTCGGCACGCAGTGCGTCAAGGCTGATACCCCAGCTGTCGTTCAGGTAGTCACGAACCATGTCAAGCTTTTGCTGCAACACGTCATAGTAAGTGTCATCGTAGGTGTTTTCAGTCTCTACTTCATACTCTACCGCATAATAGAACTTTCCGTCCGCGCCTTGATAAATCAGACGGTTTCCGTTCTGATCGTAAACATAACCTTTTACAATCCTATTGCCGTCAGCATCCAGTTTGTAAACAGGATTTCCATTAGCATCCTTCTTTACGGCAGAACCTGTCTCGATGCGAGCCCGCTGCATAATCTGATTCCACACCTCATCGGTAGAAGTGACATAGGTAGAGAACACCTCAGCCATATCCTCATTAGGCTCATTGCTGGCATAACCGGTGACAAAGCCCTCCAGGGGAGCATCCACGTCCTTCACGTTAATCCAGTCGCTGGTGTGGTATTTACCTGCTGAAATGAGGTTGAAGTCCGTCGGGAAATTCTTCGTCTGAGTCATGATGTGGAAGAACTCATGGTGCATGGTGTGGAAGTACCAGTAGTTCAAGTCCATGGGCAATGCATAATGGTCACGGAAAGCGTCGTCGGTGTTGACATAGATATTGTCCACGTCAATTTCGTTGACTCGGAACAACGTAATCTTGACACCACTCTCAGCATAGCCTAACACGATGCTGCCCGACGAGTTGAACTCAGGAGAGCCCAACAACTGATATACCTTCGGGCCGTATTGCTTGATGAAGTTTGCACCAAACACAGTCTCATAAGGGCTTATCCACAACTCCTTGACCAGGATAGCCAGCGCTTTAGCCTTCTCAGGGTCAGCAGGCACTACATTGTAGTAGTTGTCAGTCTCGCTGTCTTGATAGCGATAGCGGAACTGAATATTATACGGCTGAGTGAAGTTGGCATAGAGCCACTTGTCAAACTCGGTCGTCGTGGTCTCCTCTGTCTTGAAGATGCTCTCGCCAGAGGGATCGTCGCTACTGCATGATGTCATAAATGTCATCATTGCGAGCAGGCTGATTAATGATAATATACTTTTATTCATAATTGTGTGATCTTTTGAAGGTCATTATTTCTTATTCTCTTCCGACTCGCGAATAACACTCATCTCGTCCTTGTCTTCTTCAGAGACGGCTGTGGTCGTCTGATCGCCATATTCGTTAGGCGCAATACCGGCCTTGATAGCATCCTGAGGAAGCTGGATGGCACCGCGAGGGTCGCCAGCCTTGAACACGATAGGATCACTGCCGCTGATGTTATGACTGAACACGATGCCATAACGCTTCAGGTCCTGGAAACGCAAGCCCCGCTGCCAGGTCTGGATACGGCGCATGTGCAACACCATCTGAATCATGTTCTCCTGTGTGCCGCTTTCCACCGTGAAGCCCTGAGGTTTCAGATGCTTCTTGGGAGTACGCTGGTTAGCGGTATAAAGGGTGTCAGGAGTGTACTCGATATTGTTGAAAGTCGTGTTGACAAGTTCCTCTGTAAGTGTCGGCTTGGTGGCAGTACCATAGCTTTCACGACAGTGGTTTTCAATCCAGTAGTTCATATCCTGCAGGGCTTCTGCATATTGCTTTTTCAGCGTATATGCCTCGGCACGTACCAACAGGGTCTCATCGGCACTGAATGCTACGTCAACGATGTAAGGTGTACCTGTGTTTGCCACCTTGTCTGTAACGGCAAAGAACTCAACCATGGTGGGCATATAGACCGATTCGTTTGCTCCACCGTACAGCATTCTTGCCTGATACAAGACGTTATTGGTAGAACCACTGCCCCAAGGCATACCTGATGCCCACACCAGCTCGCGCTGCCAAATGTCATAGTGACAAGCATAGCGCCGCCAGCTGGACGAAGACTGTGCGCGTCCGTTGATGGAGTTGGCAGTAATGAGCAGGAAGTTAGCAGGCTCTGCAGCAGCTACGTAAACATTGTTGATGTCAGCGACACCAGCCAGTGTCATATATTGGGCATAGTTGCGCAAAACTCCCATGGGATTGCTACCAATAGCGGTAGTGGCATACTGAATGGCCTTGTCGTACTTATGATAGTACAGGTTGAAGCGTGCGGCAAATGCGTAGGCAGCTTTTTGGTTGAAGTGGTACTTGGGTGCTTTCAAATGCGCATCGTTGACCATCGGAAGGGCCTCCTCAATGTCGGCATTGATTTTTGCGTACAGTTCCTCCAGCGTACCACGGTCTTCTACGCTGACACCGGGTTCTGTCGGATAGGGCAGTCCCTGATACTGGCTGGCCTTGGTGGGGTCGTAAGCCATACAGAAGACATTGCTCAAGCGGAACATGGCGTATGCCCGGCAGAGCAGAGCCTCGGCCTTGGGACCATTCAGACTTGCAGGATTGCCTTGCTCGGCAATAGCGGCAAGCGCCTGATTGGCGGTAGCGATGGCCGTATAGTGTGAGTTCCATATCCACTGCGGACTCTCCCACGAAGTAGTTAGCACGGGTTCCCAACGGTACATGGAGCCCTGATAGTCTTGAGCAGCAAACTGGGCTCCGTTATCCTGGATGTTGTCAGAGGCATGTTCCATGATCATGTCTGCAGAACGGTTCGGGTAGGCCGATACCAAGAACTGAGCCACCTTGGTTTCTGTATCCACTTCGGCTCTATCGTCAGGAAGCGTGTCCAGATAGTCGTTGCATGAAGTCATGCCGAAACTGAAGGCAAGAATGGATAATCCTATATATTTTTTCATAATCATCTTTCTTTTTACTTTGTTTTCTTTCATTGTCTGACTTGCCTTATTAGATGCCTACACGCAGCGTGAAGGTAAACTGCTTAGGCATAGGCACAGCTACACCACCCGTGTTGAAGAACTCAGGATCCTGACCGTTCAGCTTCTTGTCCGAGTAGATCAGGAAGAGGTTGGTAGCCTGGAGTTTCATGGAGAGACTGTTCAACTTCAGCGGAGCAATGAGATTCTTGGGGAATTCATAGCTCAGCGAAATCTCCTTCATGCGGATGAAGTCTCCCTTGGCCACACGAGCCGTCGACTTGTTGTAGGCATTGTATGCGTATGCAAGGTGCGAGTCGTTCTGTATCAGTCGCAGGTCGGCAATAGCCGGAATGTCAGTGCGTTTCTCGTCGCCTGCCATTGTCCAGCGGTTCTTGAACTCCTTCGGAGTAGCGCTCAGGTCAGAATAAGACACGTGGAATGCCGGGTCGAGACGAATCACATTGCCAAATGAATAGGTGGCAAAGATGTTCAGCGTGAAGCCCTTATACTTGAAGGTATTACCCAGCGAACCAGTCGTCGTGGGGTCTGTAGGTCCTTCATATATCAGGTAGTCAGTGTCGTACGACTGGAAGTCGATGTTGCTGGTGGTCAGGTCGCCGTTTGTATTGATAAACGTAGGAATACCATTCTCATTCAGCCCCCTGAAGTCCATGGAGAACAGTGAACGGTAAGCATAACCGGGCATGGTGAAACCAGAGTTGCTGATCATGCTGATGACACGGCTATAGGTGTCCAAGTCGGTCACCTTGGTCTTCACGTGCGAGAAGATGAAGTCGGTGCTCCACTGGAAGTCCTTCGTGATGATGTTCTTGGTAGAAATGCTCAGCTCCTCACCATGCGAGCGCATAGAAGCCACGTTGGCATAGTCACGAAGCGTACCAGTAGTACCATTGAGCACACGCGGGCCAATCAGGTCGTAGTTGTTACGCTTATACCAGTCGAACTGCACATTGATGCGGTTGTTCAGGAAGCCCAGGTCGATACCGATGTTGAGCTCGTGCTTCTTCTCGTAGGTCAGGTCGGGGTTGGCGAAATCATAAATCTCCAGACCCGACTCCTTCACATTCGTAAACGGACGCCAGGGGTTGTAGCTCTGGATGATGACCTGCGCATTGTTCGTAGAAGGCTTGTCACCCGTCAGCGAGTACGAAGCCTTCAGCGTGGCGTGAGTCAGCACGTTCTTAAACGTCTTCTCGAACCAAGGCTCCTCGTGGGCGTTCCATGCACCCGAGACGTTCCACGTGGGCAGCCAGCGTGCGCTGGTGGCCTTACCCAGTCGGTTCGAACCCTCGTAGCGTACAGTTCCGTTGATGATGTATCGTCCCTTATAAGAATAGGTAGCTGTTCCGAAGAACGAAAGCTCGCGGCCATAATTATTTGACAAACCGTAGTAGTCAGCATTTTGCTCGCTTGCCTGCTTGAAGTAGCGGTAGTCGTAACTGGGCAGATAACCCATATCGTACTGCATACCGACACCGTCGTAGTAGCTGCTGGTTCGGTCGGTTTTGTTAACCTCCATACCACCAAAGACGTTGACAATGTGCATGTCATCATTAAAGGCATCACTATAATTTGCAGTAAGACGCAAGCTGAAGTTGTTCATTCTGTACTTCCGTTCATTGTAGAAACCGCCGTTGGGCAGTACAGTGATAGGCAGCGAATTGGCATTGTCGGGGTCAGTGTAGAGCCATGGGTTGGCATCGCGCATGGTAGCATCGTCCATCATACGGAACGACATGGCCATGTTAGAGTTTTCACGAATCTGGGTCGACTGATTGGTGCCAGAGTATTTGTAGGCGGCCAATGCCCCCAGTTCAACCTGACGGATGGGCTTATACTTCAATTCACCCTGAATCTTCATATCAAAGACATCCAAATCGATGTAGTTGTTGGCCAACTCATTGTGGATGTTGAATGGAGCAAAGTTACGAACGTAGTAGGCATTGGGGTCCAGCGTACGCGATGTGTTCAGGGCGTAGCTGTAGGGGTTGATGTCAAAGTCGCGGCTGGTTTCGCCGGTCACAGCATTGTTACTCTGGTTAGTTGATCCGGGAGCACGCTGCTTACGGTAGCTGGCATTTCCAATCAGGTTCAACGACACCTTGCTGGAGATGTTGAAGTTTGCGTTGATGTTAGTTGTGAAGCGCTCTACCTTTGAAGCCTCTGTCCAACCCGGGTCGTTCATGTAGCTGAAAGAGGTATAGTACTGCGACTTGTCAGTACCCGTCGACATAGAGATAGAGTGATTGTGCTGGATGGAGTTCTTGAACAACTCATCGAACCAGTCGGTATTGCGCATTTCTGCTTCCTGCAGATAGGCATTCTTGGCTGCATCAGTATTAGCCAAAGCGTAGGCTCCGGTCGTGGGATCAAAGGTGTTCAACAGATGGTACATCTTTCCATATACACCACTGCTGGTGGCACGATAGGTACGGCCAAACGAAATCAGACCGTTGTTCTCGAGCTCCTTGTAGATACCCATCTGCTCCTGCGAGTTCATGATGTTGAAGTTCGAGTAGCTGGGTTTCAGACGCATGGTGTACTCACCCGTATAGTTAATGCGGGTCTGCCCCTGCTTACCCTTCTTGGTGGTGACGACAATCACACCAGCCATAGCGCGGGCACCATAGATAGAGGTAGCCGAACCGTCCTTCAGAATCTGGAACGACTCAATATCGTCCGAGTTCAAGCCGGCAATGGCTGACGAAATCAGAGTGACGGCATCACCCGACGACAGCGCGTCGGCATCTACCTCTGTCACATCCTCCATGATGACACCGTCAACCACCCACAGGGGCTTTGACGAACCATAGATAGAAGTAGCACCACGCACGCGAATCTTAGGAGCTGTACCGAAGGTACCTGATACGTTCTGCACACTCACACCGGCTACACGACCTTCCAGTGAGCGCGAAATGTCGGCCACACCGTCCAGCTTGGCCTTCTCGGCATCCAACTTAGAGGTTGCACCCGTAAACAGACGCTTGTCCATCTTCTGCATACCCGTTACGACGATTTCCTCAATCTCGGCAGCGTTCTTCAGATAGACGGTCATGCCGTTCTTGGGTGTCACGGTCTCGGTCTCCATACCGATGTAGCTTACTTGGATTTTCTTGCCCGAAGGCACCGAAATGGTAAAGTGACCATTGGCATCGGTCACGGTACCGGTCCTCTGTCCCTGCACCAAGACGGTAGCACCGATAATCGGCTGGTTGTCTTCGGCAGAGATGACGGTTCCTGTGACTCTTGTCTGGGCCAGAGCCATTCCTACACTCAGGAAAAGGCAGGCCAAAAACATCGTTAGTCTTTTTTCCATAAACACTCTCTTGTTTAATTTTATTGAATTGATTATATAATATATGTACGTGTACTTTAAATATTGTAGAAAAATCATCGACCTCCGCGGGAGAGGTGTAACCCTCTACGCGCAAAAACGATTTTGCAAAGATAATGGATTCTTTTCTAAATAAAGAATAAATTTATAAAAAATGCACATTTTTGTGCAAGAAATTAACAAAAAGCGCCCTTTCCCTACCCTTTTTATGTGATTTTTTGCTAAAAAGTTTGCATTTTGTTAAACGCCGAAACTGGTGAGCAGAAGAATC
>CAMOWH010000042.1:0-19930 GCA_946628315.1 uncultured Prevotella sp. | reverse complement strand
AAGGAGTTTGTGATTGCCGCCATGCGTGCCGGCCAGTATGTAATCGCTTGCGACCGCTACGACAATGCGCCTGCCATGCAGGTGGCCGACGAGCGCGAGGTGTTCTCTATGCTCGATGGTGATGCCCTCGAGGCAGTAGTCAATAAGCACAAGCCCGACATCATTGTGCCCGAGATTGAGGCCATCCGTACCGAGCGCCTGTTCAAGTTCGAGGAGCAGGGCATGCAGGTGGTTCCCTCAGCCCGTGCCGTCAACTACACCATGAACCGCCGCGCCATTCGTGACTTGGCGTCTAAGGAGTTGGGCTTGCGCACGGCTAAGTATTTCTATGCTAAGACGTTCGACGAATTCAAGAAAGCAGCTGACGAGATTGGCTTCCCCTGTGTGGTGAAGCCCCTGATGTCGTCGTCAGGTCACGGGCAGAGCTACGTGCACAACGACGAGGAGTTGCAGGAGGCTTTCCGCGAGGCGATGGAGGAAGGTCGTGGCGACGTGAAGGAAGTCATCATCGAAGAGTTCATCGACTTCGAGTCTGAGTTCACCCTGCTCACCGTCACCCAGCAGCACGGCTGGCCCACGCTGTTCTGCCCCCCGATAGGTCATGTGCAGAAAGGTGGTGACTATCGTGAGTCATGGCAGCCCTACAAGATTTCCGACGAGGCCCTGAAGCAGGCCCAGCACATGGCCGACCAGGTGACCAAGGCCCTGACGGGTGCCGGCATCTGGGGTGTCGAGTTCTTCCTGACCAGGCAGGGCGAGGTCATCTTCTCCGAGCTCTCGCCCCGTCCGCACGATACGGGTATGGTGACGCTGGGCCACACGACCAACCTCAGCGAGTTCGAGCTGCACTTCCGTGCCGTCATGGGGCTGCCTATTCCTGCCATCCATCTGGAACATGCCGGTGCCTCGGCTGTCATCCTGTCGCCCAAGGAGGCTTCCACACCTGTTGACCGTTCGCTGCTCGACTACAATTTCGAGGAGGCCCTGAAGGAAGACCGCACCCGCATCCGCATTTTCGGCAAGCCCGAGGCCCATAAGGGTCGTCGCATGGGTGTCGTATTGTGCTATGGTGAGGTCGGCGACGATGTCAACGCCCTGCGCGACAAGGCCAAGCGTCTGGCCAAGACTGTCCTAGGCACAGAACCCTATATGAAGAAATGATAGGCGAAATCATAGAACTGCCCAAGATTACCGACCCCCGGGGCAATCTGACGGTGGCCGAGGGGCTTTCGGCCGTGCCGTTCGACATCAAGCGGGCCTACTGGGTGTACGACGTGCCCGGCGGCGAGAGCCGTGGCGGACATGCCCACAAGCGGCTGCGACAGTTGGTCATTGCACTCAGCGGTTCGTTTACCGTGACGCTTGACAACGGCCGCGAGTGCCAGACCGTCCTGCTGAACCACCCGTGGCAGGGGCTCGTCATCGAGGTCAACACGTGGCGGACGCTCGACGACTTCTCGTCGGGGGCCGTCTGTCTGGTTCTGGCCTCCGACCACTATGAGGAGGATGACTACATCTATGATTACGACGAGTTCCTAAAATACGTAGGATGTTCCAGATAGTCAGATACTCAGCCGAAAAGTCCGACGAGTGGAACGCATTCGTGGCAGCGTCGAAGAACGGCACTTTCCTCTTCGACCGCCGCTACATGGACTACCACGCCGACCGCTTTGCCGACCACTCGCTGATGTTTTACGCGGACGGCCGCCTGCTGGCTGTCCTCCCGGCGCACGTCAAGGGCGATACGCTCTGCTCGCACATGGGGCTGACATACGGCGGACTCGTCATGAGTCCCCGGCTAACCGCCGTGCAGACCGTGGACTTGTTTCGTGACATGAACGACAGCCTGAGGGCTGAGGGCCTGCGCCACGTCCATTATAAGTGCGTGCCCTGGGTCTACCACCGGCTGCCAGCCGAGGAAGACCTGTATGCGCTCTACCATGAGTGCCGCGCCAGATTGGTGGCTCGCGACTTTGCCACCTGCATCTTCGTGAAGGCCAATGTGCGCTGGGAACGGGTGCGCCGGCGTGGCATTGTCCGTGCTGCCGAGGCCGGCGTCACCGTGGAGCGCTCCGACAGCTACGCCGACTTCTGGCAGCTGTTGACCGACAATCTGGGCAGCAAGTACGGCGTGAAGCCCGTCCACTCCTTGCAGGAGATAGAGCTGCTGCACTCGCGATTCCCGCAGAACATTGTGCTCTACCAGGCTGTCAGACAGGGGCAGGTACTTGGAGGCATCGTGCTCTACATCACGCCGCAGGTCGTTCACGCACAGTACAGCTCCGCCACGCCGGAGGGCAAGAAGCTGGGAGTCATCGACCGGCTCTACGACCAGATTATCCACTGCGACTATGCCGACTACCCCTACTTCGACTTCGGGCGTTCTACAGAGAATGCCGACGGCAGCGGACTCAACGAGACACTGGTATTCCAGAAGGAGGGTTTCGGCGGCCGGGGCATCTGTTTCGACCGGTACGAGTGGACCCTGTAACCCTTTCCCCCGCCCCGTGATATATTCTCGTTCACGAACGAGAATGCTCCTCGCCCCGTGATATATTCTCAATCGTGAAAAAGAATGAAAAAACGGTGTTTTCCTGCACGATTCTGATGGATTCTGAGGAAAAGTGACTAACTTTGCGGGCGGACAATAACTGATTTCACACATGGCAAGAGGCAATTCTTGGAAGACGCGGAACCGGACGAATGCCGATTTTGGCTATGAGCCGCGCAAAATCGTGAAGAGAGAGCTGAAGACGGCGCCGCAGTTCGCGCTGGACCAGCTCTACATATCGCCGTTCACCCAGTGCAGGCACTACGACGCGGACGGACGCTGGCAGTACGTGGCCACCGAGCGGCGCACGGAGCCGACGGGCATCCGCATCATGGACGAATACCTGCGATACCTCGCGGCCGGGCAGTCGGACATGCAGGCATTCGCCGACCGCCACGGGCTGAAGACGGACGAAATCGGCGCCATGGTCTTCATCCTGACGGGAATGAAGGGCGTGCGCTTCCGCCAGCTCTACCAGATGAGGCTCTGCGACGACCTGTTGCGCTACACCGAACTGCCGTTCGACGAGGTGGCCCGCCGGTCGGGTCTCGGCTCGCCCAACAACATGTACCTCGCCCTGCGGCGCGAGAACAACATGTCGGCCACCGAGCGGCGGAACGCTCTGCGCAAGGAGGGCGACGAGGGGCGCTACAAGGTGTGAGTGAAGATAGAGATTCTGCCAGAAATCCCTTGTAGATTGATGCAATGGTGATATGGCCCGGCGAATGTAAGGTTACGAATCCAGGCGCTCGATGCGCTCAATGCGCAGCTGGAGCGTGCCCGCAGGGACATGAACCCGGACAACGTCGCCCACCTTCTTGTTCAGCAGGGCCTGTGCGATAGGCGACTTGATGGAAATCTTGCCTTCGCGCAGATTGGCTTCGTGGGGGCTGGCAATGGTGTAACTCATGCTGTTGTTGTTGGCGACGTTGGTCATGGTGACCTTGCAGAGCAACTGGACGGTGTCGCTGCCGAGGCGGGAGGTGTCGATGACGCGGGCATTGGCCAGAACGCGCTGCTTGAAGCGGATGCGCCCCAGCAGGCGGCCCTGCTCGCGCTTGGCGGCGTGGTATTCAAAGTTCTCGCTGAGGTCACCCTTGTCGCGGGCCTCGGCTATGGCTTCCCGCACTTGGGGAAGTTCTACGAGTTCCATGTGGCGGAGTTCGGCTACCAGCTTGTCGTAGCCTTCTTGGGACATATATTCCATGATGGAAATAAGTGGTCTTTAGATTTTGTTGATGTCGACATAGCCGTGCATGACGGCGTAGATGGTAAGGGCCGAAACGGACTTCATGCCGAGCTTGTCCATGATGTTCTTGCGGTGGGTGACCACGGTGGCCAGACCGATGTTCAGACGGTCGGCAATCTCCTTGTTGATGTATCCCTGGACGATGAGCGACATGACTTCAATCTCGCGGTCGGTCAGGATTTTCTGCTGCAGCACTTGGGGCATGGGGGGCAGGTTGCGCCCGCCGCCGTGGGCGTGCTGGGCCAGCATGAGCAGTTGCCGGATGAGCTGCGGCTCGGGTTGGTTGATGCAAAGGGAGTGGAAGTCGCTGAGCTGGCTGGTGTCGGTGAGCGACAGGGTCAGTACAATGGTCTTGTGACGGTGGTCGGTAAAGAAGGTGCGATGGGTCAGTACAATGTCCATCGCCACGAAGTAGTGGGCGTACTGTTCGGGGCTGTTGGCCTCAAGCTCGGCAAAGCTGCCATAGGTGTCAACGGTCATGATGGGTATGACGTTCTGAAGGATTTGCTTCAGTCCGAGCACCGCCAGCGTGTTGGCATCGATGATAGCTATCTTGGGTCTGTTCATTGGTGCATGAATGAGAGACGGCTTGCCTGTTCGAGGACAAGGTTGGCGAGCGTCTCGTTTTCTGGGCGTTTGCCGTTGATGAGGTCGAAGAGGTGAATGAGCCCGGGTTTGCCGTTGCCAGTCTTCAGCAGCGAGACGATGCAGAGGTTCTGCAGCCCTACGCTCTCAGCCAGAATGTCGATGTCGGTACTGCCGAGCTGGATGAGTGCCAGTTGGTAGGCGTCGTCAAAATTGTCGGCAATGAACTTCTCGACGTCTGCCAAGGTGTGAAGCCCCATGCGTCGCAACACGGGCAGATAGATGCTGAGGTTGGCATCGTGTAGTTCGGCCTGGGTGATGGCGGCTATCTTGCGGTTGAGCTTGTCGAAGGGACCCAGTCGGAGATAGCTGCTAAAGGTATCACCGTCAATCTGGACCTTATCCAGTTTGCCCCTGCGCACAAGGCTTTGGGCGCGACGCCGATGGTCGGCAACGGCAGCACGTATGCGGCTGAACTCATTGTCGGCAAGTTCCAGCATACCTGCCAGACGGCTCAGGTTGCGATGGTACTCCATGGGAGTCTCTATCTCGCTCTTATAACCGATGTCGTGCTGGATGGCTGACCAGACATGCTGCAAGGCGGTACGCATCTGAATCTCGAAGCGTATGTTGTTGAGCTCCGGATGGTTCTTGTCGTAGTACACGGACTTGGGCAGCTGGCAGATGTAGTGTAGCGAGTTGTAGCCGAAACTGTCGAACTCATGCTGCTTGCGCTTGTCAACGGAGTTGGGCCAGTCAATATCGAAAAGCGTCTCGGCCATGGAGGCAATACGGTCTACATCTTCATTGTAGAACATGATGATGCGGATGCCCAGAATATCAGTAATGTCAGACAGCGACTGATACTTGTTACCCTTGCGCTCCAGTTTGCCGGCCAGCGAGGGCTCGGCCTTGATGCGCGATTCCATGGAGTTGACTTCAAGGCCAGTCTCCTTTATACGCTTTTGCAGCAGGTCGGTGATGACCTGCTGTAACTGATTGTAGAGAGGTAACTTTGCGCGATACTCGTCTAAGAGCATCTCGCAATGTAAATCAAGCCCGTAGTTCTTCATGGGAGCAGACGGATACCGCTTAGCGAATCTCGAACAGGTTATAGAAACCTGTCATCATAAACACTTTCTTAATCTCGTCGTTAATGTTCTCAATGATAACCTTACCACCCTTAGTTGCTGTTTCCTTACGAATGGTGAGGAAAAGACGGAGACCAGAGCTGCTGATGTATTCCAGATTGCTGCAGTCGAGCAGAATCTCTTTGTTGGCATTCTCGAGCAGAGGCGCGATTTCCTGCTGTGCCTTAACTGCTGCAGGGGTATCCAAACGGCCGTTAACGTTGACGACCATGTTGTCATTTTGTTCTTTGATTTCAAAAGTCATAGTTGTATGTGATTTAAGTTGTTAATAATTTCTTTCTAAGGGTCAATACGTTGAATCCGTCGGTGCGTTCGTAACTGATGGTGTCCATAATCTGACGGACCAAATGGATGCCCAGTCCACCTATGGAGCGCTCTTCGACAGACAACGTAGTGTCAGCTTCGGCCTGTTGGGTGGGGTCGAAGGGAACGCCATGGTCGCTGATGACGAACGTGAGTTGCTCACCGTCGCAGCCCATCTCAATTTGTAGGGTCTCTTGACTGCCGGGAGGGTAGGCGTACTCCATGACGTTGACCACGGCTTCCTCAAGGGCCAGGTTGAGACTCATAGTCAGTGACATGTCGAGCCCTATTTCCTCGGCCACGGTATCGATGAACTCGTTCAGCTGTGGAATGGTCTCGATGTCATTGGGCAGGGAAATCTGACGTTTCACCTTCGGATATGTCTGTGTGTCAGCCATCTATAATAGATTTGATGTTCCTTTGATGTGCAAAGGTAAGAAAAATAATTATTATGTACAAGGAAAATAGTCTTATTTTGTGTTAATAACGCGAAAAAGCGTATCCTCCGGATGTGGGGGAATACGCTTTAATAATAATGTAAAGGGTTTGCTGCTTACTTGATCAGAGCCTTACGGGCTGCAGCAATCTTGTCTGTAGCGCTGGCCAGCTGGTCCTTCAGCTCAGCAACGGTAGTGGCATTGAGCACGTCCAGAGGTGCAATAGCCTCGACGATGGGCTTGATTTCGGGGTCGTACTGTGCCAGACGGTCTACAGCATCAAGGATGAGCACGATACGGAACGATACGTTGGCTGCTGCATCGTCGTCAAAGACGCTGAGGAACTTGTCGGCGTTCTGGTTGGCGACATAGAGCTCCTCGACGAGGGCTGCAGAGGCGAGCTGCCAGAAGTAGTTGATGCGGCCGTTCTCGTTCATGGCGTCATACAGGGTTGTTGAGGTCTCGTAGATGCCGTTGGTGTTCTCGACAGACTTGAAAGAAGGATCGTTGATGTCGGCAGCGAGCTTGGCAATGGCCTTGTCGTAGTCCTCGATAGGCATTTCGTAGAGCTTGGCAATGTTCTTGTCAACGGTCAGGGCACTCAGCATACGGTATTTCTCAGCCAGAGTGGTAGCCTCGTCAGCGGTATTAGGAGCCAGCAGGTATTCAGGCTTTACCTGCTTCTCTTCCTTGGTGAGGGTCAGACCGCTGTTGTCTTCCTGTACAAAGGGCAACTGGGGCAGCTTACCAATCTCAGAAGCGATGCTGTCAAAGTGCATCTTGATGCTTGCCTCAATCTGTTGCTGTTCAAAACTCTTGAGTGTGTCAGCCTCTTCTGAAGCTTGTGTCTTCTTTCCTCCGCATGCTGCAAAGGCGATAGCTACAAATGCAATAGCTAAAACTGATAATTTCTTCATTTTTGTTTTTGAAATTTAAGTTATTAATAATGTGAATTGTGTATTATTCTTTGTTTTACTGTTTCTCTTTCCTTATGTAGCGTCCTGGACAGTCCGTCAAAAGCATGATGGTGACGATGACTCCCATGATGAACATGGCAAACAGATTGAACCAGAGGGTCTTGATGTGCCAGTCGCCAACCACTTTCTCGCTGCTGTAGAAAGGCGCACGGCCCGTACGGCTGAGGGGGGTCAGGAAGATGACTCCCTTGCGCGGTACGATGTATTTGTCTACGACTTCCACCATCATCGGCTGGTCAAGTCCGGTAACGCAGTCTTCGAGCTTGGTGTTGAAGTTGTCACGCTTGAGTTGCAACAGCGCATCCTTGCCGTTCTGCCTAATGAAACTGGCTATCTTGGCATCTTGTTTCAAGGTGATTTGGTTGCTGCGTTGCTGGAGAATGTCTTCAGCCTGCTGCATATACTTGCGGAGCGACTCGTAGGAGTCGTCACCCTGATAGGGTTGCATGTTGCAGTAGGCCGTAATGACTGGCAGGTTGGTATGGATGACGTCCAGATACTTGTTGCCCGCATTCGCCTGAAGGCTGTCCTTGCTCTTCATGGTCTCCAGCTGTGACTGGAGCTCGTATAGGAACGCCATGTTGTAGAATTGGGTTTCGTACTTTTCCTTGTCGTCCTCGAAGAAATTCTTCTCGTAGGGGTTGTCGGTGAACGACGTAACGGCAAGTGCCTCGTAAGCCCATCGGGAAGGAATGATGTCACCCAGTACGGGCACGTTGCCCGTAGTGCTCTTGGGACTGAGGTCTGTAAAGCTGACGACCAGTCCGCAAAGCAGTATCTGGGGAATCAGCAAAATGGGTATGCTGATATAGATGGCCACTACGGAGTTCAGGCACTGGGAGAGCAAGAGACCTGTAAGACTTGCTACAAGGGCCGTGATGAAAAGGATAATCCACCAGGTGGTAAACAGTCCGTGGAGCCCCATGATGGTGTTGCCGATAAGGATGAACAGGAGTGTCTGGATGAGAGAGACTCCGGCCATATACACAATCTTTGACCAGATATAGCTTGCGTACGAAAGGTTCAGAAATCGTTCGCGCTTCAGAAGAGTGCGGTCGCGGATAATCTCCTCTGCACTGCCGCTCATGCCGGTAAACGTAGCAACGATGACTGCCATAAAGAAGTAGCTGACCAGGTTCTTGTTGGTCATGACGGTATAGCCCTCGGGTGGGGCAAAGCGTGTCAGCAGGGCGCAGATGACAGCCAGCAAGGGGGCTACCAGCAGGGTAATGCACAGATACTGGACGTTCGTGATTTTGGTCTTGATGTTGCGATGCAGGAAAATCGCGAACTGTTTGAGGGCACTGGGCTTCTTCTGGTCGGAGGCGGGAATGTTGGTGACGGCAGGAACCTCCATTTGAGGCCGGTTCTTGAGATATAGCTCATGCCAGTCCTGAGGATTCATTTTCCGCTCGTCAGAAGGCTCTCCCGTGTTGCTGAGTGCTTTCTCGTCAATGATGTTGAGCACGATTTCCGGATTGACATTGCCGCAAGTGGGGCAGGCGCTGGTTTCAGCGTCGGCGTAATTGGCGGCTTCTTTAAAGTAGGTAATGGCATCAATGGGATTGCCGTCGAACACGGGATATCCACCACGGTCGAGCAGCCACAGGCGGTCAAACAACTTGTAGACGTCGCTGGAGGGTTGGTGAATATTGACGATGATGAGTTTGCCCTTGAATGTCTGCTCTTTCAGCAGGTTGATGACCTTCTCTGTATCTGCAGACGAGAGTCCCGATGTGGGCTCGTCCAAGAACAGTACCGACGGCTCACGGATGAGCTCAAGGGCGATATTCAGACGTTTGCGCTGTCCACCGGAGATGTATTTGTTGATGGCAGAGCCTACTTTCAAATGCTTGATGGCATCGAGTCCCAAGTCCTTGAGGGTTTTCATGACGCGACGGTCCAAGTCTTCCTTAGCCATGCCCTCAAAGCACAGCCTGGCCGTGAACCACAAGTTCTGGTAGACGGTAAGTTCCTCTATCAGCAGGTCGTCCTGAGGCACGAAGCCAATCAGGTCTTTGGCTGCAGGCTCGGAAATGTCGTGTCCGTTGATGGTAATGCTGCCCTCCTGAGGCTTGATGCTGCCGTTCAATAGTGACAACAGGGTGGTCTTACCTGTACCAGAGCCGCCCATGATGGCCAGCAGTTCACCGTTCCTCAAGGTGAAACTCAGGTCGTGCATACCGTTGTCGCTGTTGGGGAACCGGAAATTGATGTCTCGTCCGCAGAACTCAACACTCTCGAATTTGTGGGCTCCTGTTTCAAGCGTATACGTGTCAATGATGCTGGAGTAGTAGACTGGCTTGCCTGTAGAGTTTTTGAGCACGCTGCTTTGAATCCATACTTGATAGGCTCCAGTCAGCACGGGAACGTCGTTGAGCAAAACGGTGTCTTTGCCGAGATAAGTGAAGATGAGCAGTCCGGTAGTGCTGTCAAGCAATGTCTTCAGCGTGCCGTCAAAGCCTTCTATGTGGTGTAGTTTGACGCGTTCTGTCGGCTTGTTATTGACAAAGTCGAGGAAGTCGTTATATTGCTCCTGAGGAATGTGGAATTTCTCCGCCATTGTCTGGAACATACCGAAATCCTTTAGTGCGTCAGAGGCACAGAATTCCAGAAGACGCAGCAACAAGAGGGCTTCCTCTGTAGGGCGAATCTTTCCATGCAGTGTGGAGCAGATGGAGGTGACTGTTTCCTGACTATTCAGATTGTCCGTCATTTCATAGGCCATACGCATATCGCTATACAAATCGAGGTACTGGTCAATATTACGGATGCCGAAATGATGGCGTAAATAACTTACGAGCATTCCTTTTGCCCGTATCTCGTCTACTTGCTCTTCTTTACCGAAAAGGGCGAATAGACTGATGAAACTTGATAAGATGACGTCTGTCATTATAAATGTTTTAGGTCTGCAAATTTATTAAAAATCTTAGACTACCGTCTCCGAAAGGCTGTTAAAAAAATATAAATGACCATTTATGGTAGCTTTTTGATGAGTGTGAGTACGTTCTTACCGTCAATTCGCTCGTAATTGATGGAGTCCATCAACTGGCGTAAGAGGAAAATTCCCAGACCGCCAATGGGGCGTTCCTCGGTTGACAGGGAGGTGTCTGCTTCGGGTTGGCTGGTGGGGTCAAAAGGCTTTCCCTGATCAATAATGGCGATAATCAGCTGCTGGTCAGTTACAGACAGGTCGATATTGACATCACCATGTGTGCCACGTGGGTAGGCATAGTACATGACGTTGACTACGGCTTCCTCGACAGCAAGATTAAGACTCATGGTAAAGTCTGGGGGAAGTTGGGCTTCCTCTGCTGCTTGGTCAATGAAGGCATTGAGTTCAGGGATTGTTTCAATATCGTTGGGCAGCATCAGGCTACGCTCTAACTTGATGGCACGTTGCTGGTGAAGGTATTGAATACCTAGCATCGTCAAGTCGTCACTAGGCTCTGCGTCGCCGACAAATTCCTTGACAGATTTCTCCATCTCGTAGAGAATCTCCTTGGGTGTTATGGTATGTTGGTTGCATAACTGATCGGCTATCTGAAGCATACGCTCCTCGCCGAATAGCGCCGGGGTGCAGTCTGTGGCTTCTGTCAGTCCGTCGGTGTAGGCAAAGATGACTGTATTCGCATTGATTTTTGCTTCCTGGTTTTGGAATTTGTATTTGGAGATGACACCCAAAGGAACATTGGGGATGATGGGCAGTAGTTCCATGCCCGTGCCTAACAGGATAGGGGAGCAGTGGGCAGCATTGCAGTAGTGTAAGCGTCCGGACGGAAGATCCAAAACGCCAAGAAAAAATGTAACAAACATCTCGGTGTCGTTGCGTTGGGTGATGGCGTCGTTGATGCTGGCGACAATTTTGGCGGGATTACTCTCGCGGGCAGAAAAAGAACGGAAAAGCCCTCGCGTGACGGCCATGACAAGTGCTGCTGGCACACCCTTGCCCGAAACGTCGCCGATGCAGAAGAAGAGTTTCTCGTCACGGATGTAGAAGTCGTAGAGGTCGCCTCCCACCTCTTTTGCTGGTGTCAGCTGGGCAAAGACATCCAGGTCATCGCGATCAGGGAATGGGGGGAATTCCTTGGGAAGCATGGACATCTGGATAGCTCGTGCCGTCTGTAGTTCACCTTCCATGCGACCTTTCTCTTCGTTGACGGCCTTGGTTTCCTCAATCTGCTTGATGAGAGATTGCTTCATCAGTTCGAACGAGTTGCGGAGACGGAACATCTCGTCCTTGTTCTTGATTTTAGGCAGCTCCGTCTGGAAGTTGCCTTTGGCAATCTCGTCTGCAGAATTGGCAAACATCCTGATTGGTTTTGTCACATTCCTGACAGTAAAGTAGCATACCATGGCAATGATGGCCAGACCGATGATGATGATGATGCCAAAGAATGTAAAAACCGTGTTAAGGGGGGCTACGAGGTCGCTGAAGGGCAGCACGACAGCCATAATCCAATCGGTACGTTCAAGTGGAGTATAGTAGACAATATAGATTCTGCCGTTGGTGTCCTTGAAAAAGGTAAATTCTCCGTCTGTGTTGTCAATGGTGAGGATGTCTTCGGCAAGATCTCGCTTGGCGTGAGGGGCGATGGTTTTGATATAGTCCTTTAACGAGGACCGAAAAGCGATGTTTTTGTCCGGATGGGCAACGAAGGAACCCTGCCGCGTGACAATAAAGCTATAGGCATGACCTTTGGAGTCATCTTCCAATGTCAGGTAGTAGTCCGTGTTGAAAATGCTATCAGTTTTTTCCCTTACTTCCTCAATCCAGTCTAATGATATGTCGGCTGTATAGATGGCAAGGACTTCACCTTCGTTATTGAGAAGCGGCAAAGAATAGGTAATCATCGGAATATCACCGCCACCCGCGTCTATATAGGGTTCTGACCAGAAGTCTTTCTTGAGTTCAACAGGTTTCTTGTACCATGCTTTCTCGGGATAGTTGTAATTGTTTAAATCCAGTTGCTTAAAATGGATGCCAGTGCTGTTGCGATAGGCATAGGGAGCATAGAGTTCACCCTTTTTGGGTTCATAAACCGGGTTGTAGGCTATAGCGGCTCCAATGATGTCGTCATTAAGTTTTAGCAGGCTTTCTATGGAATGAAAATGCAGGGTACTGTCATTAATGTTCTGTTTGGCCTCTGGAACATGGTTCTTGACAGCTATCTCTACGTTGCAGAAGATATTGTTGATTTTCTCGTTCGTCACACTAATGGACGTGTCGTACAAACTGCTAAAAACAAATGCTCCGACGAGATATACTATACTCAGAATGACTCCTAATATGAGGATAAGGCTCATAATGGTAGCCAGTAGAATTCGCCACGTCAGGTGTGAGACAATGGAATGCGATGGTCTGAATATGTTGACTATGCTCATAATGCCTTTGTTTGATAATCTCGGCAAAGTTACGATTTTTTTTTTGTTTTTCCGTCTTCTTTCTGCTTTTTTATTTGTATCTTTGCAACTTTAAAATTACAAAGAGCGTTTTTTCAACATGATTCGACAATATTTTCTATTCCTGTTTCTTGCATTATTCATCGTCGTTGGTGCGAAGGCGCAGCAGCATGTCCGTTTTGTCGATTTGCCGTTGAGCTATTCACCGGAAGAGATGATTCAGGAACTGCAGGGCAGGGGACTTCATCTTATGATGGGTACAGGACTGCCTAATACCTATCGTTTGACGGGGCATATTACCGGACTGAACGTATATTTGGATGTGAATTGTTCTAAAGACACGCTTCAAATCAATAGTCTCCTGTTGCAGACTCATCACACGGAACGCTCTGTGCGTGAGGACTATCACGTCCTGATGAAATGGATGAAGAAACATTATGGCGAGCCTACCTGGGAGTCTACGGTACGTAGTCATCCCTTTGCCCGTTGGTATGTTGATTTTGACCGTGACATAGTCATGGTTGCTACAGCCAGGCAGACGGTAGAGGTATATTTCTTTGAGAATCACCAAAAGCGCAATATCGACTACTACGCTATTTTAAAGTATTGTGAGCGTAATCCCGTTGATGCAGTACCTCATTTGTCTGCCCGTGCATGTGTGACGTGGCGCAGCGATTCTATGCCAGTTGTAAAAAAGAAGTCTTCTACACGCCATTTGCGCAAGAAGACTTCTAAGAGTCGTCGTAAGACGAAGGCGCGTAAATCGCGAAAAACGAGAAAGCGCCGTCGCTAAGCGTTTATGACAGGAATCCCAGCAGAGCACCAGCAGCCACAGCAGAACCAATGACACCAGCCACGTTGGGTCCCATGGCGTGCATCAGCAGGAAGTTGTGACGGTCGTATTCCAGTCCGAGGTTGTTCGATATGCGAGCAGCCATCGGTACGGCACTCACGCCGGCATTACCAATCAGCGGATTCAGTTTCTTATCCTTGGGCAGGAAGACGTTCATCAACTTGACGAACAACACACCGCTCATGGTGGCAATGATGAAGGCTCCGGCACCAATGGCAAAGATATAGATGGTGTTCATCGTGAGGAATTCTGAAGCCTGTGTTGAACAGCCGACGGTCAGACCCAACAGCATGACGACGATGTCGTTCAGCGCTGCACCGGCAGTCTTTGCCAGACGGGTAGTCTTGCCCGACTCCTTCAGCAGATTGCCAAAGAACAGCATTCCCAGCAGGGGCAAGCCGGAAGGCACGATGAAGGTGGTGAGCAGCAAGCCCACAATGGGGAACAGAATGCGCTCTGTCTGGCTGACCTGACGGGCAGGCTTCATCTTGATGGTTCGCTCCTTCTTGGTGGTCAGCAGACGCATCAAGGGAGGCTGAATCAGCGGAACCAAAGCCATGTACGAGTAGGCGCAGACAGCAATCGCACCCATCAGGTTGGGTGAAAGTTTTGAACTCAGGAAGATAGCCGTAGGACCGTCGGCACCACCGATGATGGCAATACCTGCAGCCTGGTTGGGCTCAAAGCCTAATGCCAGTGCAAACATGTAGGCACCGAAGATGCCAAACTGTGCTGCAGCACCAATCAGCATCAGTTTCGGATTGGCCAACAGGGCCGAGAAGTCAGTCATGGCACCAATGCCAAGGAATATCAGTGGGGGATACCAGCCTTGACGTACGCCTTGATAGAAGATGTTCAGTACGGAGTTGTCCTCGTACAATCCTATTTCCAGTCCGGCATCGGCACGGAAGGGAATGTTGCCGAGAATGATACCCAGCCCGATGGGCACGAGCAGCAGTGGCTCAAAGTCCTTCTTGATGGCAAGCCAGATGAAGAAGGCGCCCACGGCTATCATGATGAGGTTGCCTGCCGTCACATTGGCAAAGCCGGTGTAGGTCAGGAACTCATTGAAGTTTTCGATGATGAATTGCCACATAAATCACTTTTTTTTCGATGTTTCGATATTCCAATGTTTCGGGTTGGGGGATGCTTATCCTATTGTCAGCAGTACGGCTCCTTCCATGACGGAGTCGCCGGGGTTGACGGTAATAGCGTTCACGGTGCCAGCGTACTCTGCCTCGATGTTGTTCTGCATCTTCATGGCTTCGAGCACGACAACGACATCGCCTACTGCCACGGTGTCACCCACCTTGACGTTGATGTTGGTAATAGTGCCGGGCAGCGGAGCCTTGACGGGGTTGCCGCTTCCTGCTACTGCTGCGGGCTGAGCCGGAGCAGCTGCCACGGGTGCTGCGGTTGCAACGGGTTTGGGAGCCTCTACCTTGGGCTTTACGATGGTAGGATGCTTGGCTGCGTTGATAGGCTGCTGCAACTCTACTTCAAACGGAATGCCGTTGACGTTTACTTTAGCGATGTTGCCTTCTACTTGCTCAATCTCTACTTCGTAGTCAACACCCTGTACTTTATATTGATACTTGTTCATATTGCTTTTACCTTATTATTATTTTACCTTTTTACCTTTACTTCAGTTCTGGTCCTGTGGGAATCTGAGGAGCCTGATGGGTCGTCGGCAGTACGGGCTCGTGGAAGTGGGTCATCTGAGCGTACTCGTCGTCCCAGTCTGTGGCCTTCGACTTGATGGTGATGATGCCTGATTCTACATCGTGAACATCGTCTTCATACTGCTTCAGAGCCATACCGATAACAGCCATATACACTTCTCGGTCAATACCCTTCGATTCGAAACCGTCCTTCAGGATGACACCTGTCTTGTGTCCTACCTCAATCGTCTTTTCTACCGTCTTGGTAATGGGCTTGATGGGCTGTTTGTTGGCCACCTTCTTGGCTGTCTCCATGTGGCGCATCAACATGCCGAAGAGTGAAAAGACAATCCACAGCAGTGCCAGACAGAAGAAGACGATACCCATAGCCATCAGCGCCATGCCGAAGCCATACGGGTCTTCGCGTTTGAACTTCTCAACCTTCGATTCGCTGACGGTGGTTACATTTGAGATGCCTGGAGTTACGCGGTCAGCTGACTTCACTTCCCAGTCTGCACCTGTGCCGTTATTGGCAATGCGTGCATACGACTGATCGGCTTCAAGCAGGGGCACGGAAACAGAGTCAATGAGTTGGGTGGCATTGCCGTTGTAGAGGGCTATCCAAAGGGGCTTCGTGGCATCCACGGGCACAGCGAGGTGCAATGCGCCCAGATTGGGCTGGCTACCAAGATAGAGTACAAGGTGCTGGCGTCCGCTCAGGTTAGTGCGCTCGTCGCCATTGGGAATCTGGCTCATGCGTTTCTGGCGTTCGGGCACGCTCATTTTGCGGTCAAGTACGGAACGGTCTGTAGTAATGTACATTCCGCGGATGTTGTATGTGGAGTGTGAGATGTTCTCAATCTCCAGCCATGCGGGATGCTGTCCGTATTCGTCCTGCAAACTGGCGCTATTGCTGGTCATCACTTCGTTCAGCTTGATGCTGGCGTCCATCTGGGCGCTGATGCTTGAAGTGCCTGCCAGGAGTAGTGCGCTCAACAGTAATCCGAATTTATTCATTGTTATAAACGTGTATTATTTGTTTTCTAGTTATTCTAGTTTTTACTAGTTATACTAGTCTCGCTATTCCCCTATCCGCAGAAGAACAGCACGATAATCTGTGCCGTGAAGATGCGCAGGAACATGGACAGCGGGTACACTGTCGAGTATCCTACGGCAGGAGCTTCCTTGGAGCAGATGCTGTTGGCATAAGCCAGCGCAGGGGGGTCAGTATAGGTACCGGCAATCATACCTGCAATGGTGAAGTAGTTGAACTTGAACTTCAGACGGGCTATAGGTCCGACAATCAGGATGGGGATAGTGGTGATGAGGAAACCCGTCAGCACATAGAGTAGTCCGTCGCCTTCAACTACGGTCTCGAAGAAGTTGGCTCCTGCCTTGATACCCACTGAGGCTAAGAACAGCACCAGTCCGATTTCCCGCAGCATCATATTGGCTGACGTCGTTGTGTAGGTCACCAGATGAATCTTATAGCCGTAGCGTCCGATGAGGATGGCGATAATCAGCGGTCCGCCGGCAATACCCAACTTCATGGGAACGGGCATACCAGGGATGGCAAGGGGCAGTGAACCGAAGATGATACCAATGATGATGCCGACAAAGATGGTTGCAATGTTAGGCGCGTCCAGACGGCGGATGGAGTTACCCATCTTGTTGGCAACGCGGTCAACGGCATCCTCGGGACCTACCGCCATAATTCTGTCGCCCACCTGCAACGGAAGGGTCGTTGAGGCAAAGAGGTCCATTCCGTGACGGGTCACACGCGTCACATTGACGCCATAGACGCTGGAGAAGTGCATACCGCCCAGTGTCTTGCCGTTGATTTTCGGATTGGTGATAAGGATACGCTTTGACACCAATGGCTGGTCAGACTGCTCGAAGTCGATGTCTAGTTTGGGACCGATGAAAGCCATGATGGCCTCCTGGTCAGCCTCCGCACAGACTATCAGCATCTGGTCGCCCATGTGGAAAACTGTATTGCGATTGGGTATTGACAATTCTCCCTCGTGGACTATGCGCGAAACGACGAAGTCGCGGTTCAGGAAGTCGTGTACCTGCAGCAGCGTCTTGCCCTCCAGATACTTGTTGGTAACCTCCAGGTGCATCTTGTATGGCTTCTTGTTTGCTGCCGTTTCCTCCATGGACTTCAGCTGCTCTTCTTCTTTCTCTAAATGTACCTTGCAGACATACCTTATCAGAATGGTCGCTCCGATGATACCTAACACACCGAGTGGATAGGCGCAGGCATAGGCAGAGGCAATCTGTGGCGCATTGTCGCCGAATACCGTGCTCAGGGCTTCGTTGGCAGCACCGAGACCCGGCGTGTTAGTGACGGCACCGTAGAGCGTACCTACCATCATGGGCAGGTTGTTGGCGTCGTTGGTGTCAAAGAATATGTAGTAGCAGACAAACATGACCAGGATGTTCAGCAGAATAGCCGTTGCTGCCAGCCCGTTGAGTTTGACACCTGCTTTGCCGAAACTCTCGAAGAAACCGGGGCCGACCTGCATACCTATCATAAACACAAACAGGATGAGTCCGAAGTCCTGTACGAACGTCAGTATGGGTAGGGGAGCCGTGAAGCCTATGTGCCCGGCCACGATGCCGGCAAAGAGCACGAAGGTAACGCCAAGCGAGATGCCTCCAATCTTGATTTTACCTAAATAGACACCCATTGCAATGACTACGGCATACAGCAACGTGATGTGTGCCACAGAGTCAGTGTCTGTAAACAAATTTGCTAACCATTGAAGTGATTCCATAATAATATTTGTCGAAATTGGCTGCAAAATTACGAAATTCTTGCTCAATTCATGCATCTTTGTGCAACTATTTTTGCACTTTTTATTTATTTCACACTTCTTGAATGCCTAACTGGTGCATAAACATAAAATATTTATTAAAATCTTCGTCGGTTCAGAAATATTTGTTACCTTTGCAGGTTGTAACGCTAAAACATTACTTATATAATAATACAAACGTTTTGATTTTTATGGAAAACAAAGAGAAACTCTTCAGCGAGTTCCAGGCGCCTACCACTCAGGAGTGGTTGGACAAGATTGAAGTGGACCTGAAAGGGGCCGACTTCCAGAAGCGACTCGTGTGGAGAACCAACGAGGGGTTCAACGTGCAGCCCTTCTATCGCCGGGAGGACCTGGCGAACCTGAAGACTCCTGACGCCTTGCCGGGCGAGTTCCCGTTCGTTCGTGGCAACAAGAAGGACTCTAATGAGTGGTATGTTCGTCAGAACATCAAGGTTGACGACCCCGTAGAGGCCAACAAGAAGGCTCTTGACATCCTGAACAAGGGTGTTGACTCTATCGGTTTCCGCTTTGGTGGCAACATGGTCAGTGCCGAGTTCGTCGAGACTCTCTTGAAGGACATCCGTCTGGACATCGTGGAGGTCAGCTATCGCACTTGTCCCCGTCATGCCGTAGAGCTGGCAGAGCTGCTGGTGAAGTACTTCGAGAAGATGGGCTACGACAAGGAGAAGATTGTGGGCGGTGTCGGTTTTGACCCCATTGACAAGATGTTGCAGAAGGGCAAGGACACGACGCCCATGCTGGCCCAGTTGCCTAAGATGGTAGAGACCCTGAAGGACTATCCCAACCTGCGTTGCGTGATGGTTCACTCGGATACCCTCAACAATGCCGGTGCCTATATCGTCCAGGAGTTGGGCTACGCCCTCTCGTGGGGTAACGAGTATCTGCAGCAGCTGGTGGACGCAGGTGTCGATGCAGACCTGGCAGCCAAGAGCATCAAGTTCTATATGGGTATCTCTGAGAACTACTTCATGGAGATTGCCAAGTTCCGTGCTGCCCGTCTGCTTTGGGCTCAGATAGTGAAGCAGTATGAGCCGAAGTGCGACTGCGCCTGCAAGATGATTATCAATGCCTCGACGTCTACTTACAATCAGACAGTCTTCGACTCTTATGTCAACCTGCTGCGTTCTCAGACGGAGGCAATGTCGGCTGCACTGGGTGGTGTCCACTCGATGGTAGTCACGCCGTTCGACGCTCCTTACGAGAAAGCTACTGACTTCTCTGAGCGTATTGCCCGCAATCAGCAGCTGCTGATTAAGGAGGAGAGCCACTTTGACCGTATTGTTGACCCCTCTGCCGGTTCTTACTATATTGAGCACCTCACCGACGCCCTGGCTCAGGAGGCTTGGAAGATTTTCCTGAAGATAGAGGACGAGGGCGGCTTCCTGGAGGCTGTCAAGAAGGGTATCGTTCAGGACGACATCAATGCCACCAACGTGAAGCGTCACGGCGACGCCGCCAAGCGCAAGGAGTTCATTCTGGGTACCAACCAGTTCCCCAACTTCACTGAGAAGAGTGAAGGCAAGCGTGCTCAGGCTGCTGCCTGCTGCTGTCATGGCGGCGAGCATAGCTGTGAGGCTCCGTTCAAGAAACTGGAGACCTCGCGTCTGGCTGCCGACTTCGAGGACTTGCGCATCCATACGGAAGAGACAAAGGTGCCTACGGCCTTCATGCTGACCATCGGCAATCTGGCTATGCGTCAGGCTCGTGCCCAGTTCTCTTGCAACTTCCTCGCCTGTGCAGGATATAAGGTGATTGACAATCTCGGCTTCAAGACCGTCGAGGAGGGTGTGGATGCTGCGCTCGAGGCTAAGGCCGACATCGTGGTTATCTGTTCTTCCGATGACGAGTATGCTGAGTATGCCATCCCTGCCTTCAAGTATTTGAATGGCCGTGCGATGTTCGTCGTAGCCGGTGCTC
>CAMOWH010000041.1:0-20059 GCA_946628315.1 uncultured Prevotella sp. | reverse complement strand
AATCATCGACAGAGGCAGACTTATTGCCTAAGCCTTACGTCGAACTCACGTTATTATTAACAGTGTTGCAAATATACGAACTATTTCCCAAACTTCCAAACAATTGGCAGGAAAAAATCCCCGTTCCTGCTATTGAGGGACGGGGATTGCTATAAGTCGGTTCAGTCTGTTTGTGTTCGGTTGAACACAAGCAAGCTCTATTCTATTCTTACTTCACCACGAACTTCTTGCCGTTCTGGATGTAGATACCCTTCTGGGTAGCCTTGTCTACGCGGACACCGTTGATGGTGTAGATGGGAGCGTTGGCGTCAATGGCCTTCTCATTTACAGTCTTGATGGCCTCAATGTCAGTGCCGGGATTGAAACCCTTGTAGGTCAGAACCTGTACCTTGCTGATAGCATTGTCAAAACGGTATTGAGAGTAAGTAGCATCTGTCTTAATGACGTGGGTTTGGAATACGGTCTCAGCTGCTTTGTCAGGACGGTCATATGATCCAGTGACGCTCAGAACATAGAAGTTTGGCTTGGCAGCGTCATCGGTTACGTACTTCGGGTCAATCGATATTGTGTGATTGTTTCCTTTGGCAGTGCTATAGTACACAACACCCTCGTAGGGGAACAAAAAGTAATTGTTGCGATCGTCAGTGCGTTCTGTATCGGCTACGCGCAGGGGGTCAAGCACTTTATCCAAGGCATCTAATTTAATTTTGTAGATATCGCAGACTTTATCGTCAGTACCATTCCACAATCCCCAAAGATTGCGTCCCTCCAGTGCACCTGCGTCAGCACCAGGCATCTGGTAAACACGCTCCCATTGTGATCTGCCAGAATTGCCAAGAGCAGTAGGAGCTTCCAGATCTGTATTGCTGGCCAGCTCAGCAGGAGTAAAGACGAAGTTAGAAGTAGTTGCTACTGTATATTCTACATCGTTGTTATAGGTATAACTGCTGCGGTCATACCACTCCTGACCGCCCTGAGGAATCTGGTTGACAGTGACAACCAGTTTACCGGCCTTGTCCATAGTGATGGTACCACCATTGGCAACTTCCTGCTCTGCACCGCCGTCGATGGTGTAGGTGATGGCAGCATTGACGGGCAACAGGTGCTCAGGAGCAGAACTGTTGAAGTTTACTGTGAAGGTCTTGCCGAAGCCCTCAGAAACGTTAGTGATGGTCACAACGGGGTCAACCAGTTTAATACGGCCACAGGTAACCTCAACGTTTACTTTCTGAGAGACGGCAACGTCCTTGCTGGTCCAAACCTGCATTGTACCCGACTGGGTGGCGGTCAGCATAGCTGAACCAGGATTGCCAGCCTCGTCCTCAGCATCCCAGTAGTCGAGGGTTTGCTCCTCGCCGCCGGGCAGGATGTAGTGCAGTGTCTCGCCTTCAGCGAAAGTAGCCTTGTAGACACGATCGTTACCCTTCACCTGACTCAGAGCGACAGCGGGTTCGTTGGCTACAGGCTCATCAGACTCGCAAGTAATCTTTAGACTCAGGCCAACGTCGGTCTTGCTTAAGTAACGTGCACCGTAGACAAGTATACCACCGGCACGGCTGTCGACACCTTCGGCAAGCGTGTAGCTACCTGCCTTCAAGGGAGTGCCGCTGATGTCGGATATGTCGTACTTCACGGTCTGGCCCACTACTTCGAGCGTCAGTTTGTACCATGTAGCAGCGGCAACAGTAATCAAGTCGGTCTCGTTGTTGATGTAGAAACCGCAGGTTCCGTTGACAGCTGTAGGCCAGCCGCCCTCACCGGCAGCGCCACCAGTCTGGCACTGGGTCAGCTTAAACAGGTAGTTGGGATAGGAGGTAGCAGCGTCGCCCCAGTAGTTAGCGATGTTGTCCTCGTTAGCAGCACCGATGATGGCAATCTCATGGTTACGCTGGTTGTAAACGCCATCCTTTTGGCTGTTGGCATTGTTGCCGAACTGCTCGAAGTTGAAGGAAACCTCGAACTTGTAACCCGTCTCAGGCAGGGTGACGCCTTCCCACGGTGTAGCACCCCAGATGGAGTAAAAACGGGTACCGTTGAAGTTTGCACCATTGAGTCCCAGGTTAAACTGCATGTAGTTACCGTCAGGCGTGCTGACGAAGTCGATAGCACCATTGGAACGGTTGTCCTGCCAGTTGGCCATCGAGGTGGTCTTGTCCGCATAGTTATCCTGGTAGATAACCTTCGTGTCAGCACTTGCTGCTGTTGCGAACAGCGCAAATAATGCTGTTAAAAGAGTAAATTTTCTCATACACTGATTAGTTTAAAATTGTTAGTAATATAAAATGAAGTTTGATTTGAGTCAAGTATATTTTGCGTGCAAAGATAAGGAATATTTTTTTATTTGACAACAAAAGCGGTACTTTTAACACTTATTCAGCAAGTTGGGACTGTGGCTATCGCTGAATAGTTACTTGAAAAGACAAAGAACTCCAATTATTTTTCGAGTGCATTCCAAAAAGTTTTCAACCGCACTCCAAAAAGTTTTCGAGTGCAGTCTGGCAATAACAGCCTTCTGTTGCTTAATAAGTGCCAAGTATTCTGCAATACTCGGCACTTATCTACAGACAGGTCGATGAAAAAGAGATCCCCATTCCTGCATAGGGTAGGAACGGGGATATGGTATGGATAGTGATGAGCGGCTGATTACCAACCAGGGTTTTGTGTCAGCGCACCGCCCGACTTCATAATCTCGGTTTGGGAGATGGGGAAGAGGTTCCACTTCTCCTGCCACTGGCCGTTGCCGCGGGTGACGGCTACGGTCTGGTAGGTGTACGACGTAATGGTGCTACCCGTTTCGTCGTATTCGGGAGTGATGACCATGCGGTGGATATTCATAAACTTGTTGCCGTCCTCCTTCCAGCGACGGATGTCGTAGAAGCGGTGACCCTCGAAGGCGAGCTCAACCTGACGCTCGTTCTTGTAGCGAGTCCAGAACTCGTCGTTGCTCAGACCGGTAGGCAGTGCAGGCATGTTGACGCGCTGGCGGGTCATGCTGGCCATCTGACGGGCCGACTTGGTAAACTCGCCGTTGGTAGCGTCGGCAGCATTGCCGTTACCCTGCGACTTGAAATACTGGAAAAGGGCTTCGGCATAGTCGAGGTAGGCACCGCCAAGACGGTAGGTCAGCCAGCCGTGGGCACTGGTCGTGGAATAGCCCGAGCGGAGAATCTGCGAGGGGTTGCAGTATTTCTTCAGATAGTAGCTGGTGGGCGTGGCGTACGACACACGCGGACGGGCATGGTAGCCGCCGACAAAGGTCTGCAGGGAGGTGTAGGCCGTGTTGGTGATGTCGTTAGGCCATGCGTCGCCGTTGTGGGCGATAGTCATGCCAAAGCGTGGGTCGCGGTTGGCATAGGGATTCTGGGGGTCGTAGCCCGAGTCTGCGTCGCCAATCATCTTGCCGTTGGTCATGTTGTAGGCGTCTACCATGTCCTGTGTGGGGCAGTTGCCGCCCTTGCCTGAAGAATAACCGACGGGGAAGTTGTAGCCTTCGAAACTGTTGGAGGCAGCGGTACGGCGTGCGAAGATAATCTCACCGGCAGGATCCGAGTTAGAGTAGAAGTCGCTGGCCCAAAGGTTGCTGTACGTAGAAGCCAGTTTCTTGCCGTCCTTGGCGCAGCTGTCAACCAGTGCCTGACAGGCTTTGGCGGCTTTGTACCAGAGTTGGCTGTCGTTGTTCTTGTTGAACAGCGGGCTGGCGTGGTAGAGGGCTGCCTGAGCACGCAGGGCCATGACAGCCAGACGGTTGGCACGGCCCGTCTCTACGTTGGCGGTAGCCAGATCGCCAAGGTCAGTGTAGTCACGGGTAATCTTGTCCTGTATCTCAGCACACTCCTTGTCGATGAAGTCGAAGATTACGTCTGACGACGTACGGGGCAGTGCTGCCTCCTCGGCACCTGACATGTTGTGCTCCTTGAAAGGCAGGTCGCCGTACTGGCGCACCAACGTGAAATAGAAGTAGGCACGAGCCCAGCGGCACTCGTACTGATAGTTGTTGTACTGGTTGAGCTTCTTCAGGTAGTCGGAGTTCAGCTTGAACTCGTCGAAGGTCAGCCCCTGCCAGTTGTCGAGCATTTCATTGCAGTACGTAATGCCGGCCCAGGCATTGTTCCAGATGGTCATGCGCGGGTTAGCAGGACTCCATGCTCCGTTGTAGAAGTCCTCAATGGCATTGCCGGCTGTGCTGTACTCAGCCTCGTCGGTGGCCGATGCTAACATGGCACCGCTGAAGTTACCCCAGTCCGTGTCAAGATTGTTGTAGATGGTGGTCATGAAGCCGCCCACGTACTCAAAGTTACGGTCGATATAGGCATGGTCGTATGCGGTGTACTCTTTGTAGTCCATCTTGTTGCACGATGAGAGTGCAAGACCAGCCACAGCTCCTAAAATATATTTGTTCATCTTCATAGTTTCTCAATTGCTATTATTTCTGTATTCATATTAGAACGTCATAGAAGCACCAATCTGGAAGCTGCGTGTGAGCGGCATCACAGCACCATAGGAACCAGCGTCAGCGTTGTCGAGGTGATCGGCGGTGAAGAGGTCGACCCCACGCATATAAACCTTTGCTTTCTTCATGAACTTGGTCTTCTGAACCAGCTCGGTGGGCAGGTTGTAGAATATTTCCAAGCTACGCAGCTTGAAGTAGCTGCGGTTGAAGAGATTGAGGGTGCTGGTCTGGTCGTTGTTGGTGTTGGCCGTGGTGCTCAGACGGGGGAAGCGGGGATTCTCGGTGTTACCACGCTCTGCAGACCAGCTGTTGTCATACAGATACTGCGAGAGGGTGTTGGTGCTGACAGCCGAACGGAACATACCGTTGGTGTTCATGACACCAGAGTAGCGGCCTACACCCTGGAAGACTGCGTCGAGGCCCAGTCCTTTCCACTCGACACCGAGGTGCAGGTTGTAGACCAGCTCGGGACACACGGTGCTGTAGCCGATGGCCTTGCGGTCGTTGGCGTCGATGACACCGTCTTCATTGATGTCGGCATAGCGGACATCGCCGGGACGGACGGTGGTAAAGGTCTGGACGGGGTAGTTGAGTGAGGCAAACTCGTCAGTCGAGATAATGCCGTCACCGTTGAGGTCGTCGCTTTTCTGGAAGAATCCGAGAGCTTGATAGCCGAAGAGCTGCTGGTAGGGCAGTCCGGTAGAAACCAGATTCTGGTAGAGCTTGGGTTCTTCGGCCTGCTCCTTAATCTTGTTCTTGTTGAGGTTGATGTTACCGCCGATGTTGAAGGTAACCTTGCCAATCTGCTTGCTGTAGTCGGCAGCAAACTCGAAGCCGTAACTGTGAACCTTACCCTGGTTCTCGTAAGGAGTAGTCAGACCGAAGACACTGGTATAGGCTCCTTCCGTGGACACCCAGATGTCCTTACGGTTCTGGAAGTAGTAGTCGAAGGAGATGTTCAGCCCCTTGAAAAGCGTGGCATCGAAACCGATATTATACTTGATGGCTTTCTCGCGTCCGAGACTCTGAGTGGCAGCCTGTGCAATGTAGGTGCGACCGAAGCCCGAGCCGTAGGAGTAGAACGGGTAGGTGACACCGTCCATGACGTAGAACTGGTTGTAGTAAGTCCATACGTTGTCACCGGGCAGGTTGTCGGTCTGGATAAGTCCTACGGAGGCGCGGAGCTTCAGGAAGTCCACCCACTTGACATCCTGCATGAACGACTCGTTATGGATGTTCCACGATGCGGAGACCGTGGGCGAAAGTGCCCACTTAGAGCCTTTGGCTAAGCGGGAACTGCCAGAGTAGACCAATGCAAAGTCGGCCATGTAGCGGTTGTCGTAGCCGTAGTGTGCGAACAGCGAGTAGTTCTGACGGTAGACGGTGGTGTTTACACCAGTATAGTCGCTGTACTCGTAGTCGTACTTCAGCTGTCCGTAGACGTTGTGCTTGCCGAAGGTGCGCTCATAGTTGATACCTAAGTTCCAGAATGCGCGGCGTGCCCATGCGTCATTGTTGGAACCCTTGCCCATTGGCGTATCTTCACCGTCGGTGGTCAGGGTAGCCGTTGCCGGGTCGACAATGCCGCCGGTGTAGTTGGCAACGGTGTAATAACCGTAACGATAGGTGCGTGAGTGGTTCTCGTAGAGGTTGCTGTAGGTGTCGTAGCCTAACTGTGCCTGTGCAGAGAGTCCTTCGGTGATGGCCGACAAATCCTGCTCCAGAACAAGGTCAGCGTACAAGGCGCGCTGGTGCTTCTTGTAGTAAGCGGCACCGGCACTCTGTGCTACGGGATTCTTGGTGGTGAAGGTGGCATCGCCGCCCCAGACATCATTAGTAGCCTTGACGGGGAAGGCATTGGCAGGCACTGTATAGACCATGTTCCACAGGTCGGCCTGATTGCCGGGCTGTGACTGCTCGTTAAGCAAGCCAAACAAATGGGTGTGCATCTTGGTCTTGGGACTCAGGTCCATATCCATATTACTGCGGATGGTAGCGCGTGTGTATTTGTCCTGCGTGCTGTATCCGTCGTTGGCGTCGAAGTTCTTGATGAAGCCTTTGTTGGTTACCAGATTCAGGTTGGTGAAGTAGCGGAAGTTCTTGCTGCCGCCCTTGAACTCAAGGTTGAACTTGTTGGTGTGGCTGATGTTGCGGAACGTCTGGTCGACCCAATTGATGTTGGGATAGTACAGCGGGTTGGTACCGTCCTTGTAGGTCTGCAGTACGGCATCGCTATAGCGTCCGTTAGTACCTTCGTTGCGCATGGCCTCGTTGACAGCCATGCCGTATGTGTAGGCATCTACGAACGACGGTTTGTCTATCAGGTAATTGAAGCCATGATCGTAGGAGAACGTGATACTTTGACTGTTGTACTGGCCGTGCTTGGTGGTAATGAGGATAGCTCCGTTGGCACCTTTGTAGCCATAAAGTGCGGTGGCGGCGGCATCCTTCAGGATGGTGACACTCTCCACGTCTTCTGAGATGACGTTGTCTATGCTGCGCTCGATGCCGTCCACCAGAATGAGCGGTGTGTTGGTCGACAGCGTCTGCAGGCCTCGGACATAGAAGGTGGGGTTGGCAACATTATATAGTCCGGCTCCCTGTAGGGCGACTAAGCCGTTGCCCTGTCCGATGAGGTTGTTGCCGATGTTGTTGGCACCGCGGTGGTTGACATCCTTGTTGGTGATGACACTGACTGATGCTGACGACTGCTCGCGGGTGAACGTGCGGTTGGCACCCACATCGACAGTCTGGGACTTATAGTCCACCGAGTCAATGATTTCATATTGCGCCATTGCAGGCAGGCTGAGGCCTGCAAGCAATGTGAGCACAACGATATTTCTTTTCTTCATATTCGTTTCAGTTTTTCAATTCTTCAATATTTCAATGATAAAAGAATTACCATCCCGGGTTTTGGACAATGCCATAGTTTTTGTTGACCTCGGCCTGTGGGAATGGAGTAAGCAGCCACTTACGGACGTTATTGCTCTGGGGGTCCTGACCCCAAAGGGCACGTGTATTGCCGTCGATGGGTTTACGCTCATAGGTGAAGTAGTGGGGCTGACGGGAAGAAGCGTCGTCCTTCTTGTCGCCATTCGTCCACTGGGTGTCGCTGACAACCCATTCACCCTTGGCGTTCTGCTTCAGACGGTGCATCTCCAGACGGTGGAGCTGCTTGGTCATCCAGTCGGTGCGCTTGTAGCGAATCATGTCGAACCAGCGGATGTTCTGCAAGCCAAGCTCACGGGCACGCTCGTTCAGAATCTCGTCAAGCAGAGCGGTAGACTCGAAAATCTTACCGGCATTTGTCACCTCCGTGTAAACGGGGTCAGAGTAGGCTTTGTTGCCGAAGACGCGCTGTTTCAGACCACCGAGGCCGACACGGGCGCGGACTACATCAACCATCTCACAAGCCTTCTGAATGTCGGGCGTTGACTTCTTTAGGAGTGCCTCGGCATACATCAAGTACATTTCGTTCAGAGAGAGATAAACCCACTGGGTCTGGTAGCGCTGGTTGTCGCCAGAGCCGGTAGTGCCGTCACCCATGTAGTATTTGTTGTAGCCATAACCGGTACCGAACATATCAGTCTGGGCGGTTACGCCCTTCAGACCGTCCGTACCGCCAGCCCACAACTCCCAGATGTCGCCGGAGGTGGCAGCGGTGGTCCAGTCGAGGTGTTTCTGCATACCGTTGACGATGCACTCCTCATAGAGGCGCGGGTCACGGGTGTAGGTGACGTTGATGAGCAGTTGCGACAGGGCAGTCTCCGTACCACGAATGAACATACTGTTCAGACCGCGGGCACTGGCGTTGGGCGTACCGCTGGAGGTGTACTTGAGTGTGCCGTCTTCGTTATAGACATAGTCCCAAGCCTTGTCCCAATCAAAGGGGTCGCCATTGGACCAGGGGAACAGCTCCACATATTCCTCAGTAGGCCAGTACAAGTTACGGGGAACGCTGGCGGTGTACCAGCTGTGCCAACAGTAACGGCCAGCAGTGTAACTGTCGTAGCCCTGATGGCGGACAGAGTGCAGAATCTCGGTGGATTCACGTAGTGCGTAGGCCTTTCTGTAGGCCAAACGGTAGTAGCGGTCGGTCTTCTTCTCGGCCTGAACAATGGCATACCAACCGTTGGAATTCCAGTCTTGGAAGAACTCCTCACAAGCCTTGTGGAAACGGTCCCAGCGCTCCTGATACTTGGAGGCATCAGTGTACATGATGTAGGGTAGCACTTCCTCGGAAGCTCCCTGGTAATAAGGCTGACCGTCTTTAGGGTTGAAGATGGGCGATGCGGCCATCTGCAGAATCTTTGCCTTGAGGGCACGGGCGCCAGCACGAGTCCAGCGGCCAGACATGGTAACGGGGTCATCCGTAACCCACGGGAAGTTGGGGTCGGCAATGGCCTCGTCAAGCAGACCTACCATATAGTCGACACACTCTTCCACTGAACGGCGGGGGAACTCCTGAGAGGTCTCGCTGACTTCAAGGGCGTGGTCAATGATGGGGATACCGCCATAGTGCTGGAAGCAGTCCCACATGCGGGCGGCAATGAGACAACGTGCCTCTGCCTTCAGACGGCCTTTCTCGGCATCGGTCATGCCAGGGACTTTGTCGATGTTCTCCAAGAATATGTTGCCGGCACGGACGGCTTCCCACACGTGCTCGTTGTCGAAACCGAACAGGGGACCGTCCAGTCCGTCGGCACGCAGCGTGGTGGAACTCAGCGCGCCCTGATAATACTGTCCAAAAATGGCAGACCCCGTCCAACCCATTTGCCAGCAGTCAGTCAGTGCGTCGAACTTACCTGCATAAGGATTGCAAGAGTGGGGGAGTGCTGAGCTGTTGACATACGGCAGACCGTAGTACTGCCGGGAATAGATGCCCACGAGGAACTGACGCGCATATTCAGCATTGCTGAACACCGTGTCCTTGGTAGCCTCGGAACTGGTTGGCTTGTCAAGTGCAGGGTCGCCGAACTTGACATCGTCGGTACATCCCACGAATGCTGACCCTGCCAGCATCATGGTGACTACTCCGAGTAATATTTTATTTGACTTCATTGTGCTTGTCTTTTATTTGTAAAATATATTTAGGTGTACTCGCTTAGGTTAGAATCCAACGTTCAGGCTGAGAGTGTAGGTACGCTGCAAGGGATAAGAGGGTGCATTGGATGCAACAGCCTCGGGGTCGCCCCACAGATATGGTGTGAAAGTCAGCAGGTTATAACCGCTGAGCATGAGTTCAAACTTAGTAAAACCAATCTTCTTGAACCATGCGTTGTTGAAGTCATAGCCAATAGAGAGCGTCTTCAGACGCAGGTACTTAGCATCTTTCTCGTACAGCGTAGAACCAGCGTAGTTGTTGGCCTTGTTCGTCTCGGTGACACGAGGATATTCAACACCCTGGCTGGGGTTGTTGGGGTCCCATGTGTTGTCGAGGTGGTATTGCAGCAGACCACCACGTAAGTCGCCGGCGGCGGTGAGGAACGGCTGACGGAAAACATCGGAGATGACACGTGTGACGTTCCATGCGCCAGTGAACTGTGCATTGAAGGTGAGACGCTTATAGGCAAAACCGAAGGAAAGACCGGCCATGTACTCGGGGTCGTTGGTGTAACCGTAGTCGTAGCTCATGTCGTTGACGTTAATTTCACCGTTTTTGTCGAGGTCAACGTAGACGGCATCACCAGGCTTCAGTTCGTCGACCAACTGCTTCTCAGGCCAGGGTGAACCGAAGGTCTGCTCGTATTCTGCCTTGGTCTGCTCGCCTTCGTAGAACTTCCAGAACTTGTACTGGAGGCGTGAGCCGATACGGTGTCCCCTCTGGTACTCATATTCGTTGTTCTTGGGTGCTTCTTTTTTCTCTATCACTTCGTTCTGGTTGTAGGAGAGGTTCAGCTTAGCCCAATAGCGGAAGTCCTGACCAATTTTATCGTTCCAGTTGAGTGAGAGTTCCCAACCCCAGTTCTTTACCTCACCGAGGTTAGCGTAAGGCACGGTGAAACCAATCATGGAAGGAACGGTCTCGTCAAGCAGCAGAATGTTGGTACGCTTTTCAGTATAGTAGTCGAAGGTGGTGCGCAGACGGTCGTCCAAGAAGTTCATGTCAAAACCGTAGTCCTGCTTGAAGGCCTTCTCCCAGCCTACCTCAGCGTTGTTCTTGGCAGACTCGTAGGCACCCTTGATGGCAGCTGGGTCAACCTGTGGTGCACCATTGCCGAACGGGTAGGCATAGTGGTCGGCAGCGTTAGCGTAAGCATTGCTGGCAATACCGCCGGAATTGATGTAGAACGGGTCAGCCAGGTACATGAAGCGACGCGTCGAAGTCTTGTCGTTGCCGACGAGACCGAGAGATGCACGGAGTTTCAAGAAACTGACGACTTTCTTAATCGGTTTGAAGAAAGACTCCTCACTGATAATCCAACCGATAGAACCGGCGGGGAAGACACCGAAACGCTTACCGGGAGCGAAGTTCTCGGAACCATTGTAACCCATGTTGAACTCTGCCATGTAGCGGTTCTTGTAGTCATAGGTCACACGGCCTACAAAGCCGATGTAGCTACGGGGCACGTCGCTGTAGTTGGCATCACCTCCAAAGTAGTATTGCTTGCTCTGGTTATACAGTGCCAGTGCGTTGATAGTATGGTCACCGAAGGTGCGGCTGTAGGAGAAACTACCCTCGAAGTACCAGTCACGACCCTTGTTCTGAGAATGGCCGTAGGAGGGTTCTGTTGTTTCGCCGCTCTTGCGGAATTGGATGTCGGCAGGGTTGTAGATAATCTGGCCGTTGTTGTCGTACATTACGTTTCCGCTCTCGTCGAGCATGGGCATGATAATGGGAGCGTATGTGGCTACGCTTGAACTACCGTTTTTGGTAATAGTGTAGAGGGAGTTGTAAGAACCTTTCAATTTGAAGGTCAGACCCTTGGTGATGAAGTCTAACTTCTGCTCCAACTGGAGGTCCATCTGGAGCTTGTTGGTATTGACATGACTGAAACCGTTACCGTAGTAGAACATACCGGTACCGCCGGTGAATGGAAGGTTCAGTCCGTCGGTATAGTCAGTGGTCGTGGTAACCAACTTGCCGTCCACGATGCCGGGACTGGAGAACGGAGTGGCGTAGTAGATATTCTTGATGATGGTACCTGCGTTACCGCCACTGCCGCCGTAAGGCTTGTTTGTCTCACCAACATTACCGGCTACGTTGAACGAGATGGTAGTGGTCTTGGTGGCTTTCAAGTCCAAGTTGGCGCGATAGTTGAAACGCTGATACTGGTAGCCGTAGTCGTAGGGCATGTCGAACTCCTTGAACAAACCGCCCTGCTTATACATACCGGCACTGACGAAGTAGCGTACTTTGTCGGTACCACCACTGATGTTGACATTGTGCTGCTGCTGAAGGGTGACGTCCTTCATGATGTAGTCAGCCCATTTGGTGTTCGGGAAACGGAGTGGGTCACTGCCAGTACGGAACTTCTCGATGATGTCGTCGGAGAAGGTTGGTACCTGACCGTCGTTGATGCGCATCTGATTGTAGAAACGAGCGTAGTCGTAAGACGAGGCCTGCTCGACCATCTTGGTAGGGGTAAGGGCCGAGAACGACAGTGAGAAAGAAATCTTGGCCTTACCTTCGGCACCGCGCTTGGTAGTAATCAGCACGACACCATTAGCACCACGCACACCGAATACGGCTGTGGCGGAAGCGTCTTTCAGCACGGTGATGCTCTCGATTTCGTTGGGGTCGATGTCCGACATTGATCGCTCAACACCATCGACCTGAATAAGCGGTTTGGCACCTTCGTCATCCCAAGTAGCTTTACCACGTACGAAGATATCGGCAGCATCGCTACCAGGCTCACCAGAGTACTGCACGGTGGTCACACCGGAGAGTTGTCCACCGAGTACGTTGTTGACCGAGCCGACGGAGGTACGGGTCAAGTCGTCGCTCTTGATACTGGAGATAGCACCTGTTACGGTGACTTTCTTTTGGACACCGTAGGCCACGACTTCGACGCCTTGCAGCATGGTAGACTCCTCTTCGAGGGTTATCTTCATGCCCTTGGCGGCCTTGACGATCTGGTCCTTGTAGCCTACATAAGAGATTTTTAACTGTGTGCCGGGGGCAACATTCAGTGAGAAGTTACCGTCAAAGTCCGTAACAGTGCCTTGAACGGTCTTACCGCCTAAGATTACCACACTGGCGCCGATAATTGGTTCGCCCTGACTGTCGACAACGGTTCCGTTGACGCTGCCTTGCTGCTGTTCCGCTGCGGAAATAGTCTGCATCCCTAACATGGGGGGCATGACGAGCATGACAGAACACATCAGTGCCATAGGCATGACAGTCCTTGTAATAAGATTAGCTTTATTCATAAATATTGTATTAGTAGTTGCAACTTGGTCGTTAAAGCGGTGCAAATATAGGGATTTTTTAGTTTTTATGAAAATATTTTGGCTATTTTTTTCTTTTTAGACTAATTTTTTTCAAGGAAAGGCTGGAATTTCAAAAATAATGTGTAAGTTTGCAAGATAAAACTAATGATATCTAAAACGCGAAAATATGATGAGAGGTTTTCTTTGCAGTTTCTTGGCAGCAATTGTAGTGTCAGTGTCAGCACAGGTTGCCGACCGTGGTGGAGTGAAGGATGTGAACGGCGTGGTGGATAATACGCCTGACAGTATAGCTAAGGCCATGACGGCGCGTCCTGTGCCTGGTTCGAGCCGCAAAGGCAACAACCCCGTGTTGTTCCTGATAGGTAACTCTACCATGCGAACAGGAACACTGGGCAATGGTAATAATGGTCAGTGGGGATGGGGATACTATGCCCATGAGTACTTCGACCCGTCGAAGATTACCGTCGAGAATCAGGCACTGGGCGGCATGAGTAGTCGCACGTTCTATAACAAGCTGTGGGAGCCTATCCGTAAGGCCATCCGGCCTGGTGACTGGGTCATCATCTCGATAGGTCACAATGACAATGGACCGTATGATTCTGGCCGTGCCCGCGCCAGTATTCCCGGAGTGGGATATGACACATTGAACGTGACCATCAAGGAGACTGGAGAGAAAGAGACCGTCTATACTTATGGTGGCTATATGCGTAAATATATAAATGATGTGCGCGCGAGAGGGGGATTCCCCATCCTGATGTCGCTGACACCGCGCAATGCATACGATGACAAAGGGAAGATAGTTCGCAAGGAGCATACCAAGTGGCAGATGCAGGTGGCTGCCGAGGAAGGGGTTCCTTTTGTTGATTTGAATGAGATTTCCGGCCAGAAACTTGATGCTTATGACCCGTGGAAGACCAACTACCATTTCTTCATTGATAAGATACACACCAGCCGTTTCGGTGCCATGATGAATGCCCGTTCGGCGGCTGAGGGTATTATGGCCAGCCACAACCCTGCGCTGAATCCACTGAAGGCAATGATGCGTAATGTGCAATTGCCTGTCTATGACCTGACGCGCACCGATGGAAAGCCTGTTGTGTTTATTACAGGTGACAGCACGGTGAAGAATGCTGACAATGACCCGAATGGTATGTGGGGATGGGGAGCCGTAGCCAATACTATCTTTGACGAAACGAAGATAGACATTGTAAATGCTGCCATGGCTGGTCGCAGTTGTCGCTCGTATCTGAATGAAGGTCGTTGGGAGAAAGTCTATAACAGCTTGAAGCCCGGTGACTTCGTGCTGATACAGTTTGGTCATAATGACATCGGGGCTATTGACAAACCGAAGTACCGTGCTGCCATTGCCTCAGCTGCCGACACCTGTCATGTCTATAGGATGCAGGCTGCCAAGGAAGACCTGTCCAAACAGAATGTTATCGACCAGAAACTGAAGTCGAATGCACAGGTAGGCAGCTATGAAGTGGTTTACTCGTTTGGCTGGTATCTGAAGAAGTTTATCCAGGATGTACGCGAAAAGGGTGCAACGCCTATTTTGGTTTCGCTGACCCCCCGCAATGAATGGACGGACGGCAAGATAGAGCGTCGTAACGATACCTATGGCAAGTGGTATCGGGAGGTAGCTAAAGAGACGGGTGTTGAGTTTGTTGACCTGCATAACATTACGGCAGACTTCTTAGATAAGAAATGCGGTAAGAAGGAGAAGGCTATGAAGTATTTTAATCATGATCATACGCACACCTCTCTCTTAGGTGCCAAGACCAATGCACAGAGCATAGCCAAGGGCCTGCGCGACAACAAGAGTCCATTGGCAAGCTATCTGAAGAAAAAGTAACTTTATTGCAACATGAAAAGACTAATCTGCTTAACTCTGCTGGCCTGTTCGATGTCTGCTGCGGCACAGGAGTACAAGACGTATCCGTCGCAGATGGAACGCTTGGACCGAGGTGTCGTTGCCCTGCCTGCTGCCAGTAAGGGTGTGTTCGTCAGTTGGCGACTGCTTGGTACTGATTCCCAGGGAATTATTTTTGACCTGTTGCGTGATGGGAAGCTGATTGCACAAGGTTTGACAGTCACCAATTTTGTCGACGCGGGCGGGACTCCTCAGAGCCGGTATCAGGTCGTGGTGCATGGCAGTGGCGAGGGGGCTTCTGCAGAAGTTTCTTCATGGAAAGACCTCTATAGGAGTGTTCCTCTTGACCGTCCTGAAGGGGGAGTGCTTGACGGAAAACCTTATGTGTATACCCCTAACGACTGTTCGGTGGGTGATGTCGATGGTGACGGCCAATATGAGTTGTTCTTGAAATGGGACCCGTCAAACTCTCATGACAATTCGCACGATGGGTTGACTGGCGATGTCATCATCGATTGTCTGAAACTGGATGGCTCCAAACTGTGGCGCATCAACCTGGGCAAGAATATACGTGCTGGTGCCCACTATACCCAGTTTATGGTGTATGACTTCAATCGTGACGGGCGGGCAGAACTGATATGCAAAACGGCACCAGGAACTCAGGATGGCACGGGTCACTATGTCGCAGAGGCTGCTGACGACCCACAAATCCGTCAGGCAGACAATCAGGCAGACTACAGGAACGAGCGAGGACGGATTTTGACAGGTCCTGAATACCTGACTGTGTTTGACGGTCAGACAGGTCGTGCCATCCATACGGTATATTATCAGCCTAACCGTGCTTTCAGTGTGGGTGGCGCTCCAGACTATGACAAGGAGGGATGGGGCGACAAAGGGGTCCTGGGCAACCGTGGCGAACGCTATCTGGCAGGTGTGGCCTGGCTGGACGGGCCACAGGGTAAACCAAGTGCAGTGATGTGTCGTGGCTATTATACACCCTCGCATCTGTGGGCTGTTGATTTTGACGGTAAGAAGCTGTCTACCAAGTGGCTCCATGCCTCTGTAACGCCCAATGACTATTATGTCATCAACAGCAAGGGCGAACAGCAGTGGTATCGCAATTTGAGGCATACCGCCTTTGGGCAGGGTGCTCACAGTCTCTCAGTCGGTGATGTGGATGGCGACGGTTGTGACGAGATTACATACGGTTCTGCTGCCATCAACAACGATGGTACTTTGCTATATTCTACAGGATTGGGGCATGGTGATGCCACCCACTTGAGCGATTTGGACCCTGACCGTCCTGGCTTGGAGTTCTATATGGTGCATGAGCAGCGCCCCTATGGTGCTGACCTGCGTGATGCCAGAACGGGCGCGCTGCTATTCTATGAGACGGCAGGTGCGGATACTGGTCGTGGACTGGCTGCTGACATTGATGCCAGACATCGTGGTTTTGAGTATTGGCAGGTGGAAAAGAGAGCCGTTCGCAATATCAAGGGGGAGGTTATCTCTGAACAGAATCCGTCTATCAATTTCCGTATCTACTGGGATGGTGACTTGCAGGATGAACTATTGGCCAATCGCCGGATGCGCCCTCACTTCCCGCCGTACATTGAGAAGTGGGATGGTGAAAAGGCTGTTCCACTGCCTCTCAGCAATGGCAAGCAACTGTATGAGATGGGGCATTCGGTATCGAACAACTGGACCAAAGCAACTCCCTGTCTGCAAGCCGACTTGTTTGGCGACTGGCGTGAAGAACTGATTCTGTGGGACGAGAGCGATGCTGCCCACTTGAACATCTTCACGACGAATATCCCTACAGAATATGCCGTGCCCACACTGATGCACGACAATATCTATCGGCTGGGCATCTGTTGGCAGAATACAGCCTACAACCAGCCACCGCATCTGGGCTACTATCTGCCAGATGCGGTGAAGAAAGCTACGGTCAAGGAATAACTTCCAGCGTATAGATAGCATCTAACGACCATAGGGCTGCCTCGTTTGTAGACAGCCCTTTTGCTGGTGCTGTCAGTGCCTTCCATACGAAGTTCATGCGTTGTGGGTCGCGGTCGTTCCAGGCTGCATAGGCATCCAGGCGACGGACGGGAAATTTGTTCTTGCTAATTTTGAGGGCCATCTCCCTGTATCTGCGTGCATGGTCAAGCCAGGTTTTATTAAATGCAGGGCAGTTCATCATGGGCATCAGTTCGTTCATCACCTCAAAGCCTCCCATGATAGAGAGCAGATGGTTGGTGTTGCGCAACTCTTGGGGACCATCATAACTGATGCGCCCTGTTGAGGGATGGTAGCCCAGGGCTTTGTTGCCGGTAAACAGCCCGTCTCGGAGTTCGGCTATCGACTCCATGCCAGCAAGAATCTTCTGGTGATACTGTTGGTTGCCTGTGCGTTCCCACTCTGTCATCCAGTTGCCTGCATAGGCCATCCAGTCGGGGCCTATGCGCAGCCGGGCTGGGGCAGAGCAGGGAAATTTCTCGCGTGGTTCTGCCAGACGCATGGGGTCAAGGTTCCACAACAGGGTGTCTGCATCGGTTTGTGCGTGCATCAGGTCTCCTGTTCGTTCATCAGCTGTCAGATAGTAATAATAGCGTAGAAAGGCTGATTGCGAGATGCGGGCTTCCTTGGCTCCACAGCCCCAGTGGCTGACATTATGTCGGCTGCCCAATGGAGCAAATGGCCCCATGTGATAGGTATCAACCTCACTGTTGTGTCTGGTCATTGCCTCTGCCATGTGCCAGATGTCCTGACGGCCAGAGCGTAGGAACATAGTCCAAAGCCACATGGGTGATGCTAACTCGGTATTGTCCCAGGCATAACCTCCTACATCGTAGCGCCACTCGTTACGTTCCGGGTCATAGGCATGCATGAAGTCGCCATAGTTCCAGAATCCATACCATTTATGCCGTTCCGTGGCTTGCTGGTATATGCGGATGTATTCGTCCAGTCGGTTTTCAATATCCTGATGGTGGGTGGGCAGTGACCAGATACCGAAGGCGCGACGGCTGTGCAAGTATTCTGGTGTGGGCAGCAACCGGGCATCATCGGCCAGCATGGCTACTTGCTCAGCAATGGCTTCTTTCCCCGGATAGCCTGTCTGTGGCAATAGCCAGAGTTCGCTGGTGCGGGCGATACCATATGGTGTGCTCATGCCTGGCTGAACATCTTCATAACTTTCATGCAGGCCATGGGGTATGGTGTCATAGTGGCAGAGGTTCATGGCCTCTGCCTCCGGGCTCCATAGATACACGGTGAGATGTGCCTCCGGACTGCGTGCTTCAGAGACTTCAATCGTGGAGGGGTATGATTGCCAGAAATCCTTCAGTCCTATTCCTAACCCTCCTTCAACATCACCGACAAATGCATAGCCAGGACTGCGTTCGCCAGTCAGGGTACCTATCCAAGGCGAATGGCTGGTGGCCCGTTTACGGATGGAGAAGGCATTGTCAGTCAGTTGTGACAGTCGATAACCATCCCACTGAGCCCAGTTGTCTATGAGTGATTGTCCCAACTTGTCAAAAGCCTCGCGGGGAGGGATGCGCTGTCCTCGCATCTGGTCCAGTTGTATGTTCTGCTTTTGGGGAATGCCGCGTCCCTCTTCAGGAGGTAACTGATGCAGGCGCAGTTCACGACGACCGTCTAAGGGTTGTACGGGTTCTGTCCATACTTTGTCTTTGGACATGGCAAAGGCTACATGGCGATTGTACGGTTCTGCGTGCATGGGAATGCCGAAGCGGATGCCCAGTGAGGTGATGTAATCCTTTGTTTGTTCACCGTCGTAGATGAAAGTGTGTATCATCTTGACCTGTTTGCAGTCTTTCCACAAATATAATCGCACACAGAATGGAAGCCAGTGTCGCTGTCCGTCACTGTGAGTGCCTTCTATTTTTACTACGATATCTACCTTACTTTGTCGTTCTACGTGTACCTGCTTTACAAAAGAGGTGTATTTGCCTTGTGCTGTCGTTGCAACCAGACTGGCAGCACTTCCTGTACGCCGTCCGTCAAGTAAAATACTGTCAATCAGCTGTTGTCCGCTTTTGGGAATGTAAACAGTCAGTCGGCCAGTATTGATGACCAATTGCTGAGGCTTGTCGTTGGCAGCCATCCGTTGCTGAACGGTACCTTTCAGGGGCTTCTTTTGTATGACCTGAAGGTTCTTGCTGCCTGTGACTGCCGACATGGCAGCCCACTTGATGGAACCATCTGGCCAATAGGCTGTTGGCCATGCGTCAGCAGGTGTGCCATCCGAAAGCCCCAGCGTAGAGGCATCTTTCAGTTCACCTTGCGAGAAAGGAATGCCAAAGGTGACAGGCTGTTTGCCATGTATTTGGCCCACCCATTTCAGAGGAATCCCAGCAGACAGGGAATATCCACTGGTCGTCTGGCTTCTGAAGTTGGTGATACGTGTGCGTGAAAGGGTTGTGCGGAAGCCAAACCATCCTTTCTGCAAGGGCTGCGGGTCGAGATAGTCCACAATGAGTTCGTTGTCTACAAAAAATCGTGTACGGCCATTGTTGCTCTCTATCTTGATGTGGTACCAATGGTTCGGGCGAAGCAAGTGGGCAGTGTCAATGTATTCCTTCAAGATGGCAGGCCGTTGGGTGGCATCGTCTATTCCCCGTTCGTCACCAGTATATCTGCGGAAACGGGTCGTTGTGTTGTGATTGCCGCCATAGCCCATGTAATACATCTGCAGTGAGTAGCATCGCACGAAGATGCCACTCCGCCAGTCAGCCCTTGTCCAGATGTCTTTCTGTTTCGGGTCACTGGCCAGCCAGAAGCAGTTCAGGTCGCTCAGCCGGTCGTCCATCACCATCGCATCGTATTCTACCGTGCTATTGCCGGTGAAAGGTTGCTCGCGCCAGAGAGTCAGTCCCTTGGGGGCTGTCAGTTCACACGTGTCTCCTGAGAAACTGACTTGATAGTCGGGGGCTTCTGATTCTATACGCCAGTATTTGTTGAACTCCTCCTTGTTAAGACCTGACTGTGCCATGGCGGGCAGTGTCAGCATCAGTAGCAGTAGTTTAGTAGCGAATCTTGCCGTCATAGTTGAAATTCATCATTGTGAGAGTAGATAAATGTAGTTCTGTTTGGAGTGCAAATATAAGAAAAAGGGGTGAACTTTCCAAAAATATATTAACTTTAGTGCAATTTTGCACAATTTTGGACAATATTTCGATGGTTTGTCGGATGTTTTTTGTAACTTTGTCACCTGTTAGCTAATAACGAAACAAACTATTTAATAATGAAAGACAATAAGGATTATTTCTTTGCCGTCGACCTGGGGGCTACCAGTGGACGTACGATTATCGGTAGCATCA
>CAMOWH010000040.1:0-20059 GCA_946628315.1 uncultured Prevotella sp. | reverse complement strand
CGGCCTGCACCTGTGCAGAGAGCGAGCTGTAGGCACCGAGCAGCAGCTGCTGGCCCGTCTGGCCCTTGGCATAGAAGGTACGGCTCACCTGTGCGCCGCCGAAGGAGCGGTTGGCCAGCATGCCGCCGTACTCGCGGGCGAAGGGCACGCCCTGGGCCACGCACTGGTCGATGATGTTGTTCGACACCTCAGCCAGACGATAGACGTTGGCCTCGCGTGCACGATAGTCGCCACCCTTCACGGTGTCGTAGAACAGGCGGTAGACCGAGTCACCGTCGTTCTGATAGCACTTGGCGGCATTGATACCACCCTGAGCAGCGATGGAGTGAGCGCGGCGGGGCGAATCCTGAATGCAGAAATTATAGACATTGAAGCCCATCTCGGCCAGCGAGGCAGCTGCCGAGGCGCCTGCCAGGCCAGTGCCGACGACGATGACGTCGAGCTTCAGCTTGTTCTTGGGGTTGACCAGGCGCTGGTGGGCCTTATATTCCTTCCATTTCTCAGGTACTGGACCTGCGGGAATCTTAGAATCTAATACTTTTGACATGATATTGATTTACGATTTACGGATTTACGATTAACTATTTGTTAGCAACATGAGGCAGCAGCCTGGCAGCAGGCACCGCCGTCGCAGCAGAGCGAGGGAGCCAGGCCGAAGGCGAAGGCGAGCACCACCACGAGGAAGGCGAGCATGAGCAGGGTGACGTAGATGAAGCCGATAATCTTGATGCGGCACTCCCAGGTCTTGCCGCTCCAGCCTACGGTCTGCAGGGCACTCCAGAAACCATGGGTGAGGTGGAACCAGATGGCGCAGATCCAGACGACATAGAGTACCACGAAGAGCGGGTTGGAGAAGGTCTCCACAATCCAGCCGAAGCCGTCATGGGGCGAGTGAACCAGTCCTTCCATACCCACCAGCTCGGCAAACATCATGTTGTACCAGAAGTTGAACAGGTGCAGGAGGAGACCCAGCAGGATGATGATGCCCAGCACCAGCATGTTGCGCGAGGCGAAGGCCTCAATGCCGCTGCCGCCGTTCACCGTCGTCGACACCTCGTAGCGGTTCTCGCCGCGAGCCTTGCGGTTCTGTGCCGTCAGGATGAAGGCATAGACAATGTGGACCACAGCCAGGAAGGCCAGGCCCAGGGTTGCAACTACGGCATACCAGTTGGCGCCGAGCAGTTCGCAGATAGTGTTGTAAGCCTCGCCCGAGAACAGCGCCACAATGTTCATGCAACAGTGGAATGTCAGGAACAAGATGAGCGCCATGCCCGTGACGGACATTACAACCTTCCTACCGATAGAAGAATTAAATAACCACATAAAGTTTTGAAAATTAATTAATTAATATTAGTTTTGATTTATTGTTAGCAACCGGTTTCATACCCCGTGCACGCCATGCAATACCCATTTGTAAGTACGCACACGCGATTTTGGGCTACAAAATTAACGAAAAATAATGAATTGCACAAACCTTTCTGCAAGAATTTTCCTTATTTTTACTTTTTCAAAAGAATAGCACCCGTTTCTTTTGGCTCTTACCGCCTTTTTTTGTATCTTTGCCGAAAAATTGCAAAAGACCTTTTTTCAGAGAACAACCACTATTTAACTCAAAGGACAGAGACATGAACATCGGAGACAAAGCGCCCGACATCCTGGGCATCGACGAGAACGGGAAGGAAGTACGTCTGAAGGACTTCCAAGGTAGGAAACTGGTGCTGTATTTCTACCCGAAAGACAACACCAGCGGATGCACCGCCGAGGCCTGCAGCCTGCGCGACCACTACGACGAGCTGCAACAGGCGGGCTACGACGTGGTGGGCGTGAGCAAGGACTCGGCCGCATCGCACCAGCGCTTCAAGGAGAAGCACGAGCTGCCGTTCCCACTCATAGCAGACGTGAACCACGAGCTGCTCGAGACCATGGGAGCCTGGGGCGAGAAGAACATGTACGGCCGCAAGACCATGGGGACCATACGCACCACCTTCATCATCAACGAGGAGGGAATCATAGAGGACATAATGGCGGGCAAGCAGATTAAGACGAAGGAGCACGCCAGCCAGATACTGAACCGCTGAACAAGGAACGATGACACTGAAGTACGACGTAGTAGTCATCGGCGGAGGGCACGCAGGCTGCGAGGCGGCCTGCGCCAGCGCCAACATGGGCGCCAAGACGCTGCTGGTGACTATGGACATGAACAAGATTGCGCAGATGTCGTGCAACCCCGCCGTGGGAGGCATCGCCAAGGGGCAGATAGTACGCGAGATCGACGCCCTGGGCGGACAGATGGGGCGCGTCACCGACGCCACAGCCATACAGTTCCGCATGCTCAACGTGGGCAAGGGCCCCGCCGTGTGGAGCCCCCGCGCGCAGTGCGACCGAGGGAAGTTCATCTGGAAATGGCGCGAGGTGCTCGATGCCACCCCGAACCTCGACATCTGGCAGGACCAGGTGTGCGAGCTGCTCACGGAAAGCACCATCCTGCCACATGAAGATGCTACCGAGGGAACGGCGGCAGCAGTGCCCGCTGTGTCAACAGCGGTCCCCAAGGGGCCCGAAGAACCGAAGGTCAGGGTCACAGGCGTGCGCACCATCTGGGGAGCAGAGATCAAGGCCCGTTGCGTGGTGCTCACCGCCGGCACCTTCCTCAACGGGCTGCTGCACATAGGGCGGAAGATGATTGCCGGCGGGCGCATAGCAGAGCCGGCAGCCACAGGACTCACCGAAAGCATCGCACGGCACGGCATCCGCACGGCACGCATGAAGACAGGCACGCCGGTGCGCATAGACCGCCGCAGCGTGGACTTCAGCCTGCTGGAGGAGCAGCCGGGAGAAGAGCACACCTACCAGTTCTCGTACATGGGACTCCCGTCAGCACCGACGGAACGGCTGCCACAGCTGCCCTGCTGGACAGTGAACACCAACAGCCGCGTACACGAGATACTGCGCAGCGGACTGAAGGACTCGCCCCTCTACAACGGACAGATACACAGCATTGGGCCGCGCTACTGTCCCTCGATAGAAACGAAGCTCGTCACCTTCCCCGACCGCGAACAGCACCCCCTGTTCCTGGAGCCCGAGGGCACCGACACCAACGAGATGTACCTGAACGGCTTCTCGTCGTCGCTGCCCATGGACGTGCAGATAGAAGCGCTCAAAGAGATTCCCGCCTTCCGCGACATCAGGGTGTACCGACCGGGCTACGCCATAGAGTACGACTTCTTCGACCCCACACAACTGAAGCACACGCTGGAGTCGAAAATCGTCGACGGGTTGTTCATGGCCGGACAGGTGAACGGCACCACGGGCTATGAGGAGGCCGCCGGACAGGGTCTGGCAGCGGGTGTGAACGCGGCACTGAAATGCGATGGAACCGACACTTTTGTAATGCATCGCGACGAATCGTACATCGGCGTACTCATCGACGACCTGGTGACGAAAGGCGTTGACGAGCCCTACCGCATGTTCACCTCGCGCGCCGAGTACCGCATCCTGCTCAGACAAGATGACGCCGACCGAAGGCTGACGGAGCGCTCCTACCGCCTCGGACTGGCAAAGCAGGAGCGCTACGACTGGTGGATGGAGAAGAAGAGGAACATCGAAGAAATCGAAAGTTTTTGCCAGAATTTCCCTATCAAGCCACGACTCATCAACAGTGCATTGGAACAGCTGGGCACCACCCCACTGCAGTTCGGCGTCAAGTTGGTGGACCTCATCGCCCGTCCGCAACTCAGCATCAACAAGCTGGTACCGTTCATCCCAGAACTGCAAGCACTCATCGACCAGCTGCCTAATCGCAAAGAGGAGATTGTTGAAGCCGCAGAGATAAGGATGAAATATAAAGGTTACATCGAGCGCGAGCAAGTAGTAGCCGAGAAGATGCACCGCTTAGAGAACATCCGCATCAAAGGCCATTTCAACTACAGCGAGCTGCAGTCACTGAGCACCGAGGCCCGCCAGAAACTGACCGCCATCAACCCCGAAACGCTGGCTCAGGCCAGTCGCATTCCCGGCGTCAGCCCCAGCGACATCAACGTGCTGCTGGTGATGATGGGAAGGTAGAAATAAATGATAAATGAAAAATGAAGCCGCCGACAGGGCTTTGTTCCACGTGAAACAAGAAACATTGTTAAACATTATAACCCACTGATTATGAACAACAAACTGCTGTTGGACAATCTGAGATGCATACCAGATTTTCCAAAGAAAGGAATCAACTTCCGCGACGTGACAACACTCTACAAGAACGCCGACTGCGTACAGGAGATGCTGAACGAACTGGAAGAAATTTACAAAGACAAGGGCATTACAAAAATTGTGGGCATCGAGAGCCGAGGCTTCATCATGGCATCGGCACTGGCTGCTAGATTGAAATGCGGCATCGTGCTGGCACGCAAGCCGGGCAAGCTACCCGCAACAGTCATCAAGGAGTCGTTCAGCAAAGAGTACGGCGTCGACACCATTGAGATGCACATCGACTCCATCAACGAAAACGACGTGGTGCTCATACACGACGACCTGTTGGCAACAGGTGGAACAGCGAAGGCCGCCTATAAACTGGTGCAGCACTTCCACCCAAAGAAGACCTACATCAACTTCATCATTGAAATAAAGGACGAAGGACTGCACGGGCGCGATGAGTTCGAAGGAATTGACCTGACCACATTGCTAACCATTTAACAACTACCCCACCCTGCACAAGGGTGGGGTTTAAAGAACTACACAGAAAAGGCCCGTAAAGTTTCACGTGAAACACTTGAAGAGCAAAATCAGGGAACATGACAAAGGAAGAAAACGAGAAGCGGTTGAAATACCTGAAGGGTATAGTGGCGCGGCTGCCGGAGAAACCGGGTAGCTATCAATACTATGATGAGAACCACACCATTATATATGTGGGCAAGGCAAAGAACCTAAAATCGAGGGTGTCAAGCTATTTCCACACCGAGGTAGACCGCTACAAGACGAAGGTGCTGGTATCAAAGATCCACGACATCAGCTATACCGTGGTAAACAGCGAGGAAGACGCACTGCTACTGGAGAATCAGCTCATCAAGCAGTACAATCCGCGCTACAACGTGCTGCTGAAAGACGGGAAGACCTACCCCAGCATCTGCGTCACCAACGAATATCTGCCGCGTATCTTCAAGACCCGCACCATCAACAAGAAATGGGGTACATACTTTGGGCCCTACAGCCACATCGGCTCGATGTATGCCATACTCGACATCATCAAAGAGCTGTACAAACCCCGCACCTGCCATACTCCCATCACCAAAGAGGGCGTGGAGAGCGGAAAATATAAGGTCTGCCTGGACTATCACATCAAGCGCTGCATGGGCCCTTGTGCCGGCAAGCAGAGCTACGAGGAATACCAGAAAAACATCATGCAGGCACGTGAAATCCTGAAAGGGAACACCCGCCAGATACTGAACGACCTGCGCGCAGAAATGGAACAGCTGGCAGCAGAACTTCGCTTTGAAGAGGCAGAGGAAGTGAAGCGGAAATACATAGCCCTGCAGGGCTTCGTCAGCCGCAGCGAGGTGGTCAGCCATACCATCAACAACGTCGACGTATTCAGCATTACCAGCGACGAAAAGATGGCCTACATCAACTACATGCATGTGTCAAACGGTTCTATCAACCAGAGCTTTACGATTGAATACAAGAAGAAACTCGACGAGACCGACGACGAGCTTTTGCAGCTGGGTATCATAGAGTTACGCGAGCGGTTCAAAAGCAATTCAAAGGAGATTATCGTACCCGGGGAGATTAACATGCAGTTGGATGGCGTCACCTTCACCATCCCGCAGCGAGGCGACAAAAAGACGCTGCTCGACCTGAGTATCATGAACGGCAAGCAGTATAAGTTCGACCGCCTGAAACAGGCTGAGAAGCTGAACCCTGAACAGAAGCAGACGCGACTGATGAAGGAGCTGCAGGAGAAGCTGCACCTGCCCTCCCTACCCTACCAGATAGAATGCTTCGACAACTCGAATATCTCCGGCTCTGATGCCGTGGCCGCCTGCGTGGTCTTCAAGGCCATGAAACCCTCAAAAAAGGACTATAAACGCTATAATATCAAGACCGTGGTAGGCCCTGATGACTATGCCTCGATGAAGGAGGTGGTGCACCGCCGTTATACGCGCTTGATAGAGGAGGAACAGCCGCTGCCGAACCTCATTGTGGCCGACGGTGGAAAGGGACAGATGGAGGTGATTCGCGAGGTCATTCAGGACGAGCTGAACCTCGACATTCCTATCGCCGGACTGGCCAAGAACGACCGCCACCGCACCAACGAACTGCTCTACGGATTCCCCCCGATGACCATCGCGCTGAAGACCGATTCAGAGCTCTTCCACGTACTCACACAGCTGCAGGACGAGGTGCACCGGTTCGCCATCACCTTCCACCGCGAGAAACGCTCAAAACACGCGCTGCACAGCGAGCTGGATGAACTGAAGGGCATAGGCCCGAAAACGCGCGACACGCTCCTTAAAAGCCTTAAATCGGTGAAAAAAATCAAGGAGGCTACACTCGCAGAACTGGCTGCCGTCATAGGACAGAAGAAAGCCGACATCGTGTTCGCTCATTTCCATCCCGAAAACGAGGGTTAGCCAAAGCCCTATACGCGCGCGCGAGGATAAACACGCTACACTTCCTACACTGACATTTTAAACACCTGGACAGACAAAAGAAACAGTCTCAACGACGGAGGGCATTGATGTAAAGAGAAACGGATAATGAAACAAACGCGCACCTGGAAAAAGGGGGCGTTGAAATGGAAAAAATACCCCACGCAGGGAATTTTCATAGGTGGGCCGCCTGTGAAAAAAAGTGGGCCGCTTTTGAAAAAAAGTGGGCCGCTTTTTTAAAAAAGTGAGCCGCTTTTTCAGCAAAACAACTTGTTTTGTCCACGCCGGCATCCATCGCCCATCACCTTGTTTAGGTGTAGGGAGTGTAGCATGTTTGTCCTCGCGCGCGCGTAAAGGTCACATACCAATAATCGGTGTTGGATCAAATTGATGGAGATTAATTTGGTATTGTGAAAAATAATACGTAACTTTGCACGGAAAAACAGACAGCAATGAGAGCAGTATTACAACGCGTCAGCCACGCCAGCGTCAGCATCGGTGGCACAGTAAAATCAGCCATCGGACAGGGCTTCCTCATCCTCTTAGGAGTGTGCGACGAAGACAGCCAGGAGGACGTAGACTGGTTAGTGAGAAAGGTGGCTGCCATGCGCGTCTTCGACGACGAAAACGGCGTCATGAACCGCAGTGTGACAGACGTTGACGGACAGTGTTTGGTAGTGAGCCAGTTCACGCTCTACGCCAGCTACAAGAAAGGCAACCGCCCCAGCTGGTTCAGGGCCGGCAGCAACGAGCACAGCATACCGCTCTACGAAGCCTTCTGCACACAGCTCAGCAAGGCTATAGGCAAAGAGGTGGGAACCGGCGAGTTCGGCGCCATGATGGAAGTGGAGCTGCTGAACGACGGTCCCGTCACCATCTGTATAGACACTAAAAACAAGGAATGAACATGACTATAAAAGAAGCACAACAGGCTGTAGACCAATGGATTAAGGAGTATGGCGTGCGTTATTTCTCCGAACTGACCAACATGGCCGTACTGACCGAGGAGGTGGGCGAGCTGGCCCGCGTCATCGCCCGCAAATATGGCGACCAGAGCTTCAAGGAGGGCGAGACCGACAACCTGGGTGAGGAAATGGCCGACGTGCTGTGGGTGCTGCTCTGCCTGGCCAACCAGACGGGCGTGGACCTGACCCACGAGCTGCAGAAAAGCATAGAGAAGAAGACACAGCGCGACTCGCTGCGCCACATCAGCAACCCCAAGCTATTAGCATAATAAACACATCAAAATCAATACGTTATGGCAGAAATAAAAATCAAGCCCGCGAGCCAGATAGAGGAGGCTCTGAAGAAGTATAACCTCGACATCAGCGACGAAGAGGTGCGCCAGGCCGTGCAGAAGATCATCGCCGAGAAAGTGCATGAGAACGACACCGTGGAAGTGAAGAAGTTCCTCATGGGCAGCGTAGAGCTGACCACGCTGAAGAGCACCGACAGCGACACCAGCGTGATGGCCTTCACGGAGAAGGTGAACCAGTTTGACGAGCAGTACCCCACCCTACCCCATGTGGCCACCATCTGCGTATATCCGCGCTTCGCCCGCACCGTGGCCGAGACGCTGGAGGTGGACGGCGTAGAGATAGCCTGCGTCAGCGGCTCGTTCCCCAGCAGCCAGAGCCTCATTGAGGTGAAGACCGTAGAGACGGCTCTCGCCGTGAAGGACGGCGCCACGGAGATAGATATCGTGCAGCCCGTGGGAAGCCTCTTAGAGGGCGATTACGAGACCGTCTGCGACGAAATTCAGCAGCAGAAGGAGGCCTGCGGCGAGGCTCCCATGAAGGTCATCCTTGAAACGGGACTTTTAGGCACTGCCCGCAACATTAAGATTGCATCGCTTTTAGCCATGTACAGCGGTGCTGACTACATCAAGACGAGCACCGGCAAGGAGAAGCCCGCCGCCACTCCTGAGGCCGCCTACGTGATGTGCCAGGCCATCAAGGAATACTACGACGAAACGGGCATACAGATTGGCTTCAAGCCCGCCGGAGGCCTGAACACGGTCATGGATGCACTCATCTACTACACCATCGTGAAGGAGGTGCTGGGTGAGAAATGGCTCACCAACAAATACCTGCGTCTGGGCACCAGCCGCCTGGCCAACCTGCTGCTGAGCGAGGTACTGGGCGAGGAGGTGAAGTTCTTCTAAAGGGAGATAAAAAGCGCCTAATAGCGGCGCTTCATCACATAGTCGAGATAGGTGACCAGGGCGTCGCGTATCTCGGCTTTTTTTACGCTTTCATCGATGAAAACCATGCCCTGACGGTAGAAGTCCTGCATGCGCTGCTCAGCATACTCTATGCCGCCCTGCTGCTTGGTAAACTCCACCAAAACTGCGATTTCATCGGTGTTGATGGTACCGGCCTTCACCTTCCGGGCCAACGTGGTCATCGACTCAAAGGAAGTGGTTTTCAGCGCATAGAGCACGGGCAGCGTCAGTTTTCCTTCAGCCATGTCGTTGCCGGTAGGCTTGCCGATGTCGTATGAGTCGAAATAATCGAAGATATCATCGCGAATCTGGAACATCATGCCCAGTGTCTCGCCAAACTGGCGCGCCCGCTCGGTCTCGGCATCGTCGACGCCCACTGAGAGGCAGCCCAGCACGGCACACGACTCAAAGAGCGAGGCCGTCTTCATGCGTATCACGTCGTAATACACTTGCTCTGAGAACACTGGGTTCTGAACGCTCTGCAACTGCAGCAACTCGCCCGTAGCCAGCTTCTGTCCCACCTGCGAGATATTCTCCATGATCTTCACGTTCTGCGTATGCGACACGTGCAGTAAGGCCGTGCTGAGGATGTAGTCGCCCACCAGCACCGCCACCTTATTATTGAAGGAAGCATTCACCGACGGCTGGCCGTGACGCTCGGCACTCTCGTCAACCACGTCGTCGTGCACCAGCGAAGCCGCATGCAACAGCTCCAGGCCGATGGCGGCATGCTGCGTCACAGTGTTCACCTGACCGTAGTTCTTCGCCAAGAGCAGCGTCAGCAGGGGGCGCATGTGCTTGCCGTCGCGCTGACGAATGTGGGCCAAGGCACTGCCCAGAAGGCCGTCGGCATGAGACAATGACAAGTTGTATTGCTCCAGAAAATCGCTAAACTCGCTCTTGATAGGGCGCTTTATGAGGGTCAGAGAGTCCATTTTTGCAGAATTTTGGCACAAAATTACAGAAAAATAATGAGTATTGCGAATTTTTTTAGTAATTTTACACCAAAAATCAATAATTGTCATGGAAAAGCTCTTTTTGCTCGACGCATACGCGCTCATCTATCGCTCGTATTACGCCTTTATCAAGAATCCCCGCGTCAACTCGAAGGGGCTGAACACCAGTGCCATCATCGGCTTCGTCAACACACTGCAGGAGGTTATTGAGAAGGAACAGCCGAAGTACCTCGGCGTGGCCTTCGACCCCCACGGTCCCACCTTCCGCAGCGATGCCTTCCCCGCCTACAAGGCACAGCGTGAAGCCACGCCCGAGGACATCCGCAAGGCCGTGCCCATCATCAAGGAACTGCTCGAGGCATGGCATATCCCCATCCTGCAGGCCGACGGCTATGAGGCCGACGACGTCATTGGAACGCTGGCAAAGAGATTCGAGGCCCCCCCTTCGGCCCCCGAGGGGGCTACTATAGACCCAACCCTTGATAGCAAAACTATAGAAGCCCCCTCGGGGGCCGTAGGGGGGGCCATCGATGTCTACATGCTCACCCCCGACAAGGACTACGGACAGCTGGTGAGTGAGCACAGCAAGATATATCGCCCTCGCCACGGCGGCGGCTACGAGGTGATGGGACCGCAGGAGGTCTGCGCCAAGTATGACATCCCCCACCCCACCCTGGTCATCGACCTGCTGGCGCTGATGGGCGACTCTGCCGATAACTTCCCCGGCTGTCCGGGCGTGGGCGAGAAGACCGCCGCGAAACTGCTCAAGGACTTCGGGTCGGTGGAACAACTGCTGCAGCGAACCGACGAGTTGAAGGGCGCGCTGCAGAAGAAGGTGGTGGAACACACCGACGACATCCGCATGTCGTACTTCCTCGCCACCATCAAAACGGACGTACCCATCAGCGTGAACCTCGACGACCTGATACTCCGTCAGCCCGACGAAGAAAAATTAGGGAAACTCTTCGACGAACTGGAGTTCAAGAGCCTCGCAGCACGCATTCTTAAAAAAACAGAAAAGAAACAAAAAACTGCAAATTCCCAACTCTCGCTCTTTGAAGAAATACCAAGCGAAGGGCAAGGCAACGCAGAATTTTCGAGTTTTGAGAGCCTTAAAACCGTGCCCCACGACTATCAACTCGTTGACAATGAGGAGAAAATGCGCGAACTTTGTGACTTTTTTAGGACAAAAGAAATTTTCGTTTTAGACACGGAGACCACATCCACCCATCCCATCGACGCAGAATTGGTGGGTTTGAGCTTCTCAGCAGAGGAACACAAGGCATATTACGTGCCTGTGCCAGCCGAGCGTGAACAGGCAATAAAAATAGTTAATATTTTCAAAACACTCTACGAGGACCCCAAAATCGTGAAGGTGGGCCAGAACCTGAAGTACGACCTGGAAGTTTTAAGAAATTATAACATTCGGCTGCAAGGCCCACTTTGGGACACCATGATAGCCCACTACCTCATTCAGCCCGAGCTGCGACACAACATGGACTACATGGCCGAGACCTACCTGCACTACAGGACGGTGCACATCGACGAGCTGATAGGACCACGCGGCAAGAACCAGCGCTCCATGCGCGACCTGTCGCCCGAACAGGTATATGAATATGCCTGCGAGGATGCCGACATCACCCTGCAGCTGAAGAACCGACTGGAGCCCGAGCTGAAGCGCGCCGACTGCGAGCGTCTGTTCTACGAAATGGAGATGCCGCTGATGCCCGTGCTGGCCGAGATGGAGATGAACGGCGTGGTGCTCGACACCGAGGCGCTGGCACAAACGTCAAAAGAATTGACAGCACGCATGAAAGAGATAGAAGCACGTATCTACGAGCTGGCAGGCGAGACATTCAACATCAGCTCGCCGAAGCAGGTGGGCGACATCCTCTTTGCCAAGATGAAAATCGTGGAGAAGCCGAAGAAGACAAAGACGGGACAGTATGTCACCAGCGAAGAGGTGCTGACGCAGCTGCAGGGCAAGCATGAGATAGTGGCTGACATTCTGGCTTTCAGAGGATTGAAGAAGCTGCTGTCTACCTATATCGACAACCTTCCGACGCTCATCAACCGGCGGACAGGACACATACACACCTCGTTCAACCAGTGCGTGACGGCCACGGGCCGACTGTCGTCGAGCGACCCGAACCTGCAGAACATTCCCGTCAGGGGCGAGGACGGAAAGGAGATTCGCAAGGCCTTCGTGCCCGAGCCAGGATGTCAATTCTTTTCAGCAGACTACAGCCAAATAGAGCTGCGCGTGATGGCCCACCTGAGCGGCGACGAAAACATGATACGCGTGTTCAAGGAAGGGCACGACCTGCACGCCGCCACAGCCGCCACCATCTATAAGAAACCCATAACAGAGGTGACGCGCGACGAGCGCACGAAGTCGAAGCGGGCCAACTTCGGCATCATCTACGGCATCACCGTCTTCGGACTGGCCGAGCGCCTGGACATCAGCCGCGACGAGGCAAAGCAGCTCATCGACGGATTCTTCGACACCTTCCCCAGCGTCTACGACTATATGGAACGGGCCAAGCAGGAAGCACGCCAAAAGGGCTATGTGGAGACGCTCTTCGGCCGCCGACGCTATCTGCCCGACATCAACTCGCAGAACGCCACCGTGCGAGGATTCGCCGAGAGAAATGCCATCAACGCGCCCATACAGGGCACAGCCGCCGACATCATCAAGGTGGCCATGATACGCATACACCAGCGCTTCCGGCAAGAGGGCATCCGCTCGAAGATGATTCTTCAGGTGCACGACGAACTGATCTTCAGCGTCTACCCCGAGGAGCGCGAGCAGGTAGAGAAGATTGTGCTGGAAGAGATGCAGGGCGCCATCAGCCTCGCCGTGCCATTAGTGGCTGACAGCGGTTTCGGAAACAACTGGTTAGAAGCACATTAAATGAGACGCCACTACCCCACCCTACTGCTGCTGACGATGGTCGGCTGGTGCTCAGGCATCGGCGCCACCACCCCACCCGCCGAGCTGGGCTTCCCGCCGCAGGCCGGGCCGCTCATCACGAGCACATGGGGCCAGCGTGCCCCCTATAACTACATGTGTCCGCTGAAGGAGCCCACGCCCTGGAGCGGCTACGAACCCGACGAGGAACACTGCCGTGCGGGCTGCGTGGCCGTGGCCATCGGACAGATCATGCGCTACCACCGATGGCCACACAGCGGACAGGGCACCGCCAGCGTCACATACCCCTGGCTCAGCACCGACGCATACGAATACAGCGTAGACTTCAGCACCGCCACCTACGACTACGACGCCATGCTCGACGACTATGCCACTGCCGACTACAGCGAGCGCGAGGGACGCGCCGTGGCCCAGCTGCTGTACCACTGCGCCGTGGCCAGCCAGATGATCTTCGGGCGCACAGCCTCGGCCACCACCAACTTCGCCACCGCCGAGGCACTGAAGGAGCACTTCCGCTACGACGGCAGCCAGATAGAGACGAAGATACGCTACCTCTACACCGAGCGCGAGTGGATGCAGATGGTGTACCGCGAGCTCGCAGAGGGGCGGCCCATCTTCTACGAGGCCATAGACCTGAACCTCAGCGACGGCAGCTACGCCCACTCGTTCATCATCGACGGATACCGCGCCGACGGCTACGTGCATGTGAACTGGGGATGGAACGGACAGCTGGACGGATACTACGACATCGCACTGCTGAACCCCGGCACCAACCGCTTCGACTTCTACCAGGACATGACCATCGGCATACAGGCGCCCCTGCCCTCGCCCGACGCCATCCGCAGCGCCGCCAACGACGACCCTCACGCCGACGACGACAGGGTGTTCACCCTCGACGGCCGCCCAGCCACCCAGCGTCCCCTGTCCCCGGGCATCTACCTGCGCCAGGGCCGGAAGTTCATAGTGAGGTAAAAGACTGCCGTACCCGAATGTTTTTCAGCCAAAAAACGCACTTTCCTTTGGTTTTCTGCTCACTTATTTGTACCTTTGCACCCGCAAAATCGAAAATCAGTAAATCGTAAATCGAAAATCAGTAAATCGTAAATAAACCAAGTTATGTCATTGAAATGTGGTATCGTGGGACTGCCCAACGTGGGCAAGTCGACCCTCTTCAACTGCCTCAGTAGCGCTAAGGCGCAGGCAGCCAACTTCCCGTTTTGCACCATAGAGCCCAACGTGGGCGTCATCACCGTGCCCGACGAGCGGCTCAACCGCCTGGCCGAGCTGGTGCACCCGGGGCGCATAGTGCCTGCCACGTGCGAGATAGTAGACATAGCCGGACTCGTGAAGGGCGCATCGAAAGGCGAGGGCCTGGGCAACAAGTTCCTGGGCAACATCCGCGAGACCGACGCCATCATACACGTGCTGCGCTGCTTCGAGGACGAGAACATCACCCACGTCGACGGAACCATCGACCCCATACGCGACAAGGAAATCATCGACACCGAGCTACAGCTGAAGGACCTGGAGACCATCGAGGGCCGCCTGGCCAAGACCGAGAAGGCCGCTGCCGCCGGCAACAAGGACGCGAAGGTGGAGGTGACGGTGCTGAAAGCCTATAAGGAGGTGCTCGACCAGGGCAAGAACGCCCGCGTGGTTGAGTTCGACACCAAGGAGGAGCAGGACTGCGCCCGCAACCTCTTCCTGCTGACGAGCAAACCCGTGCTATACGTGTGCAACGTGGGCGAGCAGGACGCCAAGGACGGCAACGAATGGACCCGTAGGGTAGGGGAGCTGGCCCAGCAAGAGGGCGCCGAGATGATGGTCATAGCCGCAAAGACCGAAGAGGACATCGCCGAGCTGGACTCATACGACGACAAGCAGCTCTTCCTCGGCGAGCTGGGACTGGAGGAGAGCGGCGTCGACCGCCTCATCAAGAAAGCCTACGCCCTGCTCAACCTTGAGACCTTCATCACCGCCGGCGAGATGGAGGTGAAGGCCTGGACCTACAAGAAGGGCTGGAAGGCCCCGCAGTGCGCCGGAGTCATACACACCGACTTCGAGAAGGGCTTCATCCGCGCCGAGGTCATCAAGTACGACGACTACCTGAAGTACGGCTCCGAGGCCGCCGTCCGCGAGGCCGGCAAGCTCGCCGTAGAGGGCAAGGACTACGTGGTGCAGGACGGCGACATCATGCACTTCCGTTTTAACGTGTAAGCCCTCCCCTTTAGTACAGAACAGTAATTTTCAGCCGAAAGTTTTGCACTTTCGGCTTTTTTGTGTATATTTGCAGGCATATTGTGAAACCATCTCAGTCACAAGAAGAAATATGATGAAACCAACGAATGCAAATACCGGTTTGACTGTTGGCCAACTCCATATATTGGAGATGATGAACCGATGCAAGACAGAAGAATCGCTGAAACAGCTGAAAAAAGTTCTTTTCGACTTCTACGTCAAAGAAACAGAGCAAGAAGCAGAACGATTGTGGAATGCAGGCGTAATCAGTGAAGAAAAGATTCAGCAATGGGGCAAAGAGCACCTGCGAACCCCATACATACATGCACAATGAGAAGATTGGTACTTGACACAAACTGCCTGCTGATGTGCGTCTCTCCACGAAGTCCATACCACCAAATCTGGACAGACTTTGTAGAGGGAAAAGTGGAGTGGTGTGTCTCTATCGAAGTGCTGTCTGAATACACTGAGATTCTAACGGAAAAGTCTTCTGAGTGGTTTGCTGAAACCGTTGTTAATGCCATAGTCAACAATGAAAATACGGTTAGGGTTTCACCTACTTTTTTCTTCAATCTGATTCAGTCTGACCCTGATGATAATAAGTTTGTTGACTGTGCAATTTGCGGCAACGCAGAATTCATCGTTTCCAACGACTCTCATTTCAATGTCTTAAAGCGTATCGGCTGGCCAAAACTATCAGTCATACGCATTGAAGAATACATTAACCACAAATCCCCATAAGCCCATGACATAGACAAAATAAAGGACATATAGACAAAAAGAAGCGTCCAGCTTAGATTCTTGTTCTTCGAAATCGCCAAATTTAAAAGAACAACCAAGAGTAAAAGCAAAGGATGCTCACGCCGTCAGGCGTGGGCTTTTACTCGTAGATGGTTGTTAGGTGTTTGGCGATACCTCGAAGAACGTAGACGAAGTGAAAAGTCCACGTTTTTCTTTTTGTGTATCGTGAAAGAAGCAACAAAGGAAATAAACCTTTCTTATATAACCTTTTATTCATTACAATTAAAACCAAAAAACTATGGAACAAGTAAAACTGTCGAGAAGTGCAATCGCTCAGATTGCCGGTTCAGCACTCATCCTGCTGGGAGTATTCATGTCGTGGATTACAGCCGGAGGGTTCTTCAACCTCACGCTGTCTGAACTCTTTGCCATGATGAACAGGGGTCACGCTGGCATTGCGGGCATCATACCCTACGCCATGGCACTCATGGCCATAGGCAATATGGCACTGGTCTACATGAAAGGAAAGAAGATCCTCTCCATCGTCCTCACGGTTTGCACACTGCTGCTGGCCGCATTCATCATCATCTCTCAACACGATGCAAGCGAACTGCGCGGCACCAGCCTGGGCACAGGCTTCTTCTTCAGCATACTGGGCATGATAGCCCTCATCTTCGGAGTGGTGACAAAGAAGTAGACATTATGAAGCGACCACAGCACCTCACCACTATAGCATCGTGCTGCCTCGCCCTGCTGTTGGCGGCCATGTCGACATCGTGCGGCGGAAAGAACCGACACACCGACTGGGACGATGAAGACATGGCCGACATCAGCAACGGGCTCTTAGGCAGCATAGGCGAAGAGATAGTCACCCAGATGGCTAAGTTCGACGAGCTGGAACAGACATACAAGCAGAGCCTTGAAGGCCTGGACCGCAGTTACGAACAGGAGATGTCGCAGTACGAACACGCCTCTGAGCGAGAAGGCCGCAGGGCCATGGAACGCCTGAACGAAGAGTACGGGCCAAAATACGAAACCTTCCATCGCGAACTGAAAGACCTTCAGCAGAGGCGCAAAAAGTGGCTCAAGGACATGAAGGCCAAGCTGTACGACTACGAAATAGCCGTTGAGGTGGACGGCGACGCACCCATAGAGGTGGTCGATGCCTTCGTGGGTGACATTAACAGCAACCAAACCATCACCATCGTAGGACTCGTGGAGCTGACCGCCGACCGACCGCACATCAGCGACCGCAGCCTCTACGGCACCGACGACTTCAAGCTGACCATCGTACCCGTCGACGAGGACGACGAACCCTTGACTGAGGTGCAGGTGCTGCCCACAGACCTGGACCGCTATGACCAGGACTACCAGGCCGGCCACCAGGCGGAGTTCGTCTACGACCTGCACTTCGACCTGCTCAGTGCCAAGAAACTGCTCATCTGCTGGCAGCGGCCCGTCGACCAGCTGCAGACAGACGAAGACATCAGCGTGAAGGGCGAGCTGGGCATGTTCCAGCTGCACGGCCCTGTACGCGAATGCAAGTGGGACGAGTACGATACTCCCCGCACGCTGGGCTTCAACCGCCAGGGCATGTGGACAACGCTCAACGGCGAGTCACCCTTCGGCGCGTATGTCAAGGTACAGCGCGATGCCAGCGGACGCATCGTCAAGATGGGCGACACGGCCGACGAGGAATACCGCACCTACAAGTACAATGCCGACGGACAGCTGGCAGAGATGATGGAGAAATTCATGGACGGTGCCAACATATGGGAATACTCCTACGATGACGACGGCAACTGCACGAAGGCCGTCAGTACCTACAGCGGCGACGAACCCGTCACCATACGCTACACCATCCTCAAGACCGACGACCACGGCAACTGGACAAAACGCAAAGACCAGCACGGCAACGTGGAGAAGCGGAGAATCACTTATTATGAAGAATAAATAAAACCACAAAACAATGAAAAAACTATTTGTAATATTTGCAGTACTCACCGCAATGGCCATGGCTGCATGCGGTGGTGGAAACGATTCGTCAAAGAATGAAGAACAAGAAGAAACCAGCCAGGCCAATGAGTCTTTGATTGAGCAGTTCTATCAGCTACGTATGGACTATCTTGACAACATGTACAATGACGACAAGAAGCGTGAACTGAAACGCAAAGGTGATAAGCTTGCCAGTAAACTGAAGGGATATGAAATAGAGGTCGATGAGAGTGGTCAAGGACAATTTGTGAAGCGAGCAGAGATCAGCAAGGTCATTCCACAGCTGGACTATGCTGAGACGAGCGGTTCGAGCATCATCGTGAGGTTCATTCCCAAAGACGGCTATGAACTTGCTACCAAGGGCAATATGTTCAATCAGACAACTGCTCAATGCAGCGCATTAGGTAAAAGTGGAGTCATCAAGAGGGGTCTTTACACTTATATTGAAAATGGCTATTTATGCGTAACGATTCCGTTTAGCCGTCAGGAGGGATGGAGAACCTTTAGCAAGGTGAGAATTGACGATAATACAGAGTTGTTCAAGCAAAAGGAATAATTAAAGCCAGTATTAACCACAGCTAAAGTATCTTTCGCGATGAGAAAGAGAGTCCTTATCTATAATGATATTGACAAATAAAAAAGAAATATAGACAGAAAGAAGCGTCCAGCTGAGATTCTAGTTTCGGAAATTCGCCAAATTAAAGAAACAACCAAGAGTAAAGCTCGATGGTTCACGCCGTGCCGGCGTGGGCTTTTACTCATAGATGGTTGTTAGGTGTTTGGCGATACCCCCGAAACGTAGATGAAGTGAAAAGTTCACGTTTTTCTTTTTGTATGTAGCGAAAAGATGAAACCATAATTGAAAACCTAATAAGACAATCAATAATAAAAACAAAAAAACAATGAAAAGAAAACTATTCCTACTCTTTTTGGTGTCTTTGCTGACAAATGTCACCAACTCCATCGCGCAGACAAACCGACCTACTGCCACAACGGCCATCTACAACCTGCCACGTTCCAAATGGGTCCAAGTAGTGAATGACGCTATCTACTATGTTGAGAGTAGCCATAACAACGCTGTTATGGCAATAGACCGACAGACTGGACAGGTCAAAACAGTGATTCCTGGCATAGGCAATCTCTACGAAGGTACTCGACCACCTATCTTCAGTGTCTGGAAGTGTGGAAGCAGGCTCATGTTCCTCTGCGAAAAAGGCGGCATCCGTATATGGGATGGAAAGTCATTTGAAACGTCCTTCCTAATACCAAATTCCTATGACTATGTGGCAAGTGGCAAGAACCATTTATTGGTTTTAACCAAGGAAGAACCTCAACAGCTTTGGCTGTGGGACTTGGAAAAAATGGTTGTTGTAGCAAAATACACTGACACATTGCGTCCGTTCATGGATGGTGAAGATTTTAAGATTTTGGCGATTGATGATGCTGGGAATATTTGGGCAAAACATGCTTATAGTTCAAACTTCCTGCGAGTAAACATCAATAAAGAAAAGACCATCTTCAACCTGAATGCCCTTCTCCCTGAAAGACAGAATGCTAACATGGTAAAACTGAAGGGAGGCTACATCTATGCATCACATAATCGCCGCATCTACCGTCTCAACATGAACGCCCCCACCCGTTGGGAAGAATATGCCAAGATTCCACCTACAGAAGATAAAACATTTGAAAATTTCGCTGCTGATGCCCATGGGAACATCTTTACCTGCGGCTTTATGAGCTCAGAACCCTATCAATTCGAGTTCTATGCAGCAGATCGTCTCGATAGTCCTGTACCATTGGGCAAGAAGATATCTACAGGCATCAGCTCATGGGCAACGATTAACCCTTCTGACGACAAACTGGTTTCTGACGGTGACAATTTCGTAGCACTTGATACATTCGGTCCAACACTATTCATCTACAATCCCAACGGTCTTGTGGGCTATAAGGAAACACAAGGAAAAGTGATAAATTTAAGATAAAAACAAAATTATAAAAGTCTACAATATGAAACGAAGTATTTTTATGTATGTCCTTTCAGGACTCCTTTTCATGGCCTGTGGAAACGGTGGCAGACATGGTATGGCCAATGGTGACTATGGAATATTTGGAGAGGAAAGTGCCAATATCCTTGAGTTCTACATAGAATTGAAAGACGTTGTAGATGAAGAGAAAGAGGCAAAACAACGTCAGGACTATGGTACATCGGACAAGATGCTTGTTAAAAGACAAAAAATGTGTGACGACTGGGCTGAGAGAATACCAGAAATTGAAGAAAACTTAATGGCGCAGATGAAAACTTCCGTGGGAGCCTGATGCATGCTTAGCCGAAGATGGT
>CAMOWH010000039.1:0-20098 GCA_946628315.1 uncultured Prevotella sp. | reverse complement strand
GGTAGAAGGCGTAGTGGTTGCGGCGCTCACGGTATTCCGTCTTGTGGTAGATGGTCGAACCCTCAATCTCCACCTCGCCCGTTGAGAAGTTGCGCTGGAAATTCTCCATGTCCGTGGCGGCATTCCACAGACACCACTCCTCAAAGGAGAACAGTTTCAACTGCTTCACTTCCTGCGAGTTGTTCTTCAGCGTCAGCTTCTGTACCTCGGCCCACTTCTTCAGCGGCACGAAGAAGAGGACAGAAGCCTCGACACCATTCTTGCGGCCCGTGATGCGGGTGTAGCTCATGCCGTGGCGGCACTCGTAGAAGTCGAGCGGCGTCTTGCAGGGTTTCCACCCCGGGTTCCATACCGTGTCGCCGTCTTTCAGGTAGAAGTAGCGGCCACCGTTATCCATCGGCACATTATTGTAGCGGTAGCGCGTGATGCGGCGGAACTTGGCATCCTTATAGAAAGAGTAGCCGCCGGCCGTATTTGAGATGAGTGAGAAGAAGTCTTCGTTGCCCAGATAGTTGATCCAGGGCCAGGGTGTTTTTGGGTCGGTAATCACATACTCACGGTGTTCGTCGTCGAAGTGACCGTAGCGTTTTTGTTCCATAGTGATGATATTTTTTATGATGTTTAACTTTCCTATTTTTCTATCAGTATGCGGGCGTCGACGGCTACGACATCCTTGTCGTCAGCCAACAGAGGGTTGATGTCCATCTCCTTGATTTCGGTGGCGAAGCGTAGTAGGGTGGACAGTCGGACAATGATTTCGGCATACTTCTGCTCGTTGAGTCCTTTCTGTCCGCGTGTGCCCTTGATGATTTTGTAGCCGCGCAGCGAGTGAATCATGGAGTAGGCCTCGGCATACGACAGCGGGGCCAGACCTGAGCGCACGTCTTTCAGAATCTCGACAAAGATGCCGCCCAGACCACACAGCACCACGTGGCCGAAGCGTTCTTCGTACTTGGCGCCGATGAACAGTTCGGTACCCTTGAGCATCTTCTGAACCATCACGCCCGTGGCATCCTGTATCTTCATCATCCGGTCGAACTCCAAAGCGAGATGCTCTGGGGTGCGGATGTTCAGTGTGACGCCGCCCACGTCGCTCTTGTGTACGGGGCCTACGACCTTGGCTACTACGGGGAATCCCACTTGCTGGGCAAAACTGATGAGCTCGTCCTTTGAGGATGACACCTTTTCAGGGACGATGGGAATGCCTGCGCAGGAAAGAATCTCGCGGACGGTATCCGGCGGCAGGTAGCCGTTTTCTTTGATGCCCATGATAGTCTTGTTCAGCCGCGGAATGTCAATGCCGTACAGCTGCACCTCGGGTGGGGCAGGGGGCGGTGTGGTCATGATTTGAGACAGGGCGGTGGCCAGCGTCACCTCATCCGAGAAGTTGACGTGTCCCTTGGCCAGAAACTCTGCTACCTCAGGGCCTGCGGTGTGCAGGCTGGGCAGGATGGGGAATATGGGTTTCTTGCACTCCTTGATTTTCTGGTGCAGCACCTCGTAGGCTTCGTAGAGCGTGGTCAGACCGGGGGTGCCATAGATGACGGCAATGGCATCGATGTTGTCGAAACGCTGCTCGCAATAGTCGATGGCGGTGCCCAGAATCTCTGGCGTGCCCGTAGCCAAAATGTCAATGGGGTTGGCTACGCTGGAGCCCGGCAACAGTTTGCTTTTCAGTTCCTCGGCGGCCTCGCCTTCCAGTTTGGGAACTTCCAGTCCGCCTTTCGACAGGGCGTCGGTCAGCATGACACCAGGTCCACCGGCATGGGTGACGATGGCAAAACGCTTGCCCGTCAGTGGGGGCAATGTCATGATGCAGCCGACGGTGGTCAGTTCTTCGCGGCTGTGACAGCGCACAATGCCTGCCTTGCGGAACAAGGCCTCGACAGCCGAATCGCTGGAAGCAATGGCTCCTGTGTGACTGGATGCCGCCCGACTGCCGCTCTCACTGCTACCGGCTTTGATGGCGGCTATGCGACAGCCCTTGCGAATGAGGCTGGAGGCATGAAACAGTAACTTGTCAGGGTTGGAAATGTTCTCGATGTAGAGCAGCTTGACCTTTGAGTCATGCTGAACGTCAAAGGTGTCGTCCATGTATTGCAGCACGTCCTCGATGCCAATCTGCTTGCCGTTGCCGATGGACCAGACGCTGTTGAACTGCAGTCCCTTGATGACAGCACTCTCCAGAATGAAGACCGCTGTGGCACCCGAGCCCGACACGAAGTCCACGCCCTGCGGACTCAGTTTGGGAATGGGCTGTGTGAACACGCTGTGGTGCTGGCGGTTCAGCAGACCGATGCAGTTAGGCCCGATGAGGGAGGCACCATACTGCTGGCAGATGTCCAGGATGCGCTGCTCCATGAGCGCTCCGGCATGAGTCTCCTCGCCGAAGCCTGCGGAGATGATGATAAATGCCTTGGTGCCCTTGTCGCGTGTCAAGAGCTCTACGGTGTCTGGGCACAACTTGGCAGGAATCACCAATACGGCCAGTTCTGTCGGTGGCAACTCACGGGCATCGTGGAAGACCTTGATGCCCTGAACCTCGTCTTCCTTAGGGTTGACGATACGCAGTGTTCCTTGATAGCCGCCCTGTATGATATTGCGCACGATGGCTCCCCCGGGCTTGTGTACGTTGTTGGAGCCGCCTATGACAACAATAGACTTGGGGTCGAGCAGTTCTCGATTGATCATACCAATACGATGCTTTTGACGGGATGTGAGGCTATTCTGGATTGTGGGAAAAAGTAGCCCAACTTCAGTACAAAGCGGATGGGTGCCCCTTGTTGAACCTCGGTGCCGTCCTGCTCGACATCCAATGCGGGGTCGAAAGGCTTGCCGACGGCAGCGCGGATATAGTCGCCGAAGGAGGTTCCATCATCGTTGATGGTGCTGATGCAAGCGTTGATAAAGGGCAGTTGGGTGACCAGGAATTTCTGAATGTCGTCAGCCAGTTCGTTGATGCGCTCGTCGGTACTTGCGGTCTTAGGCTTCTCGCCGTCGGTAGCCAACCATTGTATCAGTGGCTGTAGTTCCTTGTGGGCATCGCGTAGCTGGTAGATGCGGTCATTTAACGACAGGAAAGCTCTGACGGCCTCGTTGTAAACCATTTCCTGATCAGCAGTGAGGTGACACTCCATTTCGTTTTTCTCAGTTTCTTCGCGTTGCTTGCGTCGCCTCTCGCGTATCTTGACGGCAGCGGTAGCACCCGCAGCAAAGACGCCTACGCCCAGTGTGGCCAAGGCGGCCCAAGTGGACTTGTTATTCTTCAGTTCCATAAATTATAGTTAGTAAGTTTTCGGCAAAGTTAAGTAAAAAAAGTGAAACGACAAAAGATATGCCTTATTTTTCTCGAAAATCTTTGTACCTTTGCAGTCGTTATGGATATGCACAATAGGCAAATACTCAAGTTGGCCCTGCCGGCCATCGTGACCAATATCACCGTCCCCCTGCTGGGACTGGTGGATACAGCCATCGTGGGACACATGGGCCATGCAACCTATATGGCGGCCATTGCCGTAGGGTCGATGATTTTCAATTTAGTGTACTGGGTGTTCGGTTTCCTGCGCATGGGCACCAGTGGTCTGACGGCCCAGGCATGGGGCAGGCGCGATAGGGCTGAGACGGTGAGGCTGTTGTCCCGTTCGGCCCTGGTGTCGCTGTTCACCGCCATGTTTATCCTGCTGTTGCAAGTACCCTTATGCGAACTGATGATGTGGTTTATCGGTCCTACACCCGATGTGCGTCCGCTGGCTGTCACCTACTACCATATCGTAGTTTGGGGTGCTCCGGCGGTCTTGGGACTGTACGGACTGAGCGGCTGGTTCATCGGTATGCAGAATACCCGTTTGCCGATGGTGGTCAGCATTCTGCAGAATGTGGTCAATATCGTAGCCTCGTTGACATTGGTCTATGGGTTTGATATGAAGGTGGAGGGTGTTGCCTTGGGAACCGTCATGGCCCAATACGTAGGACTGGTGGTCGGATTGATGCTTGTGTGGAGATGTTATAAGGAATTGATAGTCAGAGAAAAGAGAGTAATTCACTTGTTAAATGCTGAAGTTTCTGCAAGTAGTCGTCTGGCACCGTTCGTCGCTTTCCTACGTGTCAACCGGGACATCTTCTTTCGTACACTTTTCCTGGTGGCCGTGAACCTCTACTTTACCTCTGTGGGAGCCCGGCAGGGAGCAACCATCCTGGCCGTCAATACGCTGTTGCTGCAACTCTATCTGCTCTTCTCCTATGTGATGGACGGCTTTGCCTTTGCCGGTGAGGCACTGGGTGGACGCTACTGGGGAGCAGCTGACTACGAGTCATTTCATGCCGTGGTGCGCAGGCTCTTCACTTGGGGGACGGGGATGATGGTGCTCTTTACAGCCGTCTATGTGTTGGGCGGTATGCCGTTCCTGCGACTGCTGACCGACGAACCCGGCGTGGTCGATGCCTCGCAAGAGTATGTCTGGTGGGCCTATCTGATACCCGCAGCCGGTGTGGCTGCCTTCGTGTGGGACGGTATCTTTATTGGTATCACCCAGACGCGCGGTATGCTCTGGTCGTCATGTCTGGCAGCCTTGCTGTTTTTTGCTACCGTACTCCTGTTGGTGCCTCAGATGGGTAACCACGGGCTCTGGCTTGCCATGGTGCTCTATCTGCTGGCACGCGGTTTAGTGCAGAGCGTTATCTATTGGCAAAGATATTTAATAATTGATAATAGATGACTGCTATTTGACCATTTTTGGCTACCTTTGTCCCTATTATTGTATAAAGAACGCGTATGACACGTAAACTGATGATATTGATGGCAGCGCTGCTGCTCATACCTATGGGAATCACAGCTCAGACATATCAGCAATGGTGGAAGCGGGTGGGGGAGGCCCAGACCAAAGACCTTCCCAAGACCGCTATCCAGCACTTGCAGAAGATAGAAGCCAAGGCACAGAGAGAGCGTGCCTACGGGCAACTGTTGAAATCAACCCTGTTGCACGCCCGTCTGCAGGCTGAGGTGGCTCCTGACTCGTTGCGACCAGCCGTCAGCAAGCTGGAAAGTCAGTTCCTGTCGGTGACAGACCCTGTATTGAAGGCAGTCTATGCCACCGTGTTGACGAAGGTCTACGACAGCAATCCGCAGTTGGGTGACGATGCTGATGCACAGGCCCTGCGCTATCGGCAGCAGGCGAAAGCACACCCAGAGATACTGGCTGCACAAAAGGCCGATGCCTACGAACCCTTCGTGGTGAAGGGTAAGGACAGTCAGGCTTTTGGTGATGACCTGCTGAGTGTGGTTGGTGCCGAGTTGGACGAGTGGCAGTGGTTACAGGACTATTACACCCAGAAGGGCAATCGCCGTGCCCTCTGTCATTTGGCATTGCGGACAGCCAACAGCCTCAAGGACCTCGACTCGCTGGCGGCACTGTATGGCGACCTGCCTGAGGCCAACGTGATAGCCAAGAAGCGTCAGAACCTGTGGACGGGCATGACCTATCCTATGTACCAGATGCGTTTGTCACAGCAGGTAGTCATGCCTGATGAGGCACAGACGGTGAAACTCTTCAACCTGCGCAACATCACCACGCTGACCCTGCATGTGTACCGCACCAAACTGAAAGGTAATACCGAGCTGAATATCAATGAGCCGAAAGATCTTGCCCGTATCAAGGCAGGTATGACCGAAGTGACCAACCATTCGCGCACCGTGACCTTTAGCAAGCATCCCGAACAGGAGGAGTTTGAAGACTCCGTAGTGCTCGACGGTCTGACTCCGGGCGTTTATCTGCTGGAGTGTACCAGCCCGGGCATGGAGACAGCGCGAGCCTTGTATTATGTCTCCAGTGTGCGTGTGATGACTCAGGTCATGCCACAAGATCAGATGCGCTATGTCGTGGTCGATGCCCGTACAGGTCAGCCCCTTTCCAATGCTATCCTGAAATTGACCTACCGTTCGGGCTGGAACCTGTCGAAGCGCACTGAGGAACAGGCCTGCAATCTGCAGGGCGAGGTGCTCGTGAAGCAGGAAAAACAACGCCCGTCAGCCGTATATGCTTATACACCGGCAGACGACTATTGCCCGTCGATAGACTGCTATGGCCGCTATGCCTATTACGACCGTCAGAACAATACGGAGCATACCAATCTGTTTACCGACCGCAGCATATACCGTCCCGGCCAGACCGTCCACGTGGCGGCTATTGTCTGGAAAGAACAGTCGCCCGTCGACAACGTGGCAGTCGGCAACAAACCCGTCAAACTGGAACTGCGCGATGCCAACTACAAACTGTTGGCCGAGAAACAGGTAACAACTGACGCATACGGCAAGTGCGCTACAGCGTTTACGCTGCCCACAGGTCTGTTGAACGGTCTTTTTACCATTCGTGCCAGTGGTGCCAGTACCAGTTTCAGCGTAGAGGAATATAAGCGCCCCACGTTCCAAGTGGAGTTCCCTGAATACAACCAGTCGTACCAGAATGGCGACACGGTACGTGCACAGGCCAAGGCCTTGAGCTATGCTGGTGTACCCGTACAGGGTGCCAAGGTGCATTATACTGTCAAGCGCCGCGTGGCCTTCTGGTGGATGTCATACTCCCGCTACTGGCAGGGAGGTTACATGGGCCGTGGCCTGCAGGAAGAAGTTATGAACGAAGCAGAGACCACAACGGCTGATGACGGAACATTTACCGTTGAGATGCCCATGCTGTTGCCCGATGACCTGGGTAGCCAGTCTATGTTCTATCACTTTGTGGTCGAGGCCGTTGTGACCGATATGGCAGGCGAGACCCACAGTGGCGCGATGACGCTGCCCTTGGGCACCAAGTCCACAGCCTTGACGTGTGACCTGCCTGGTCAGGTGCGCAAGGATCAATTACCGGAGGTGACCTTCACCCGTCGCAATGCTGCCGGCAAGGAAATTGCCGGTATGGTAAGATACCGCTTGGACGGTGGTAAGTGGAAGGAGTGCGCAGCCAATGCCCAACTTTCTCTGACCGATGGTCAGAGTGTGGCGTTGCATTCTCTGCCCTCTTGCCTCTCAAGTGGCGAGCATCGCTTGGAGGCTGTATGCGAGAGAGATACCGTGGATTTAAAGTTTGTGGTTTTCGGCTTGGACGACAAGGTGCCTGCGACCCAGACCCACGACTGGTTCTATGTGTCACACACGCAGTTCCCCGGCGACGGCAGTCCCGTAACCTTGCAGGTAGGATCGTCAGATCCCGACCTGCACATTGTCTATGGCATCTATGCTGGGGACAAGGTTCTGGAGAGTGGCTCGGTGGAGCGCAGTGCCAGTCTGCTGAACCGTCAGTTCACTTACAAAGAAGAATACGGCAATGGCCTGTTGCTGACCTATGCCTGGGTCAAGGACGGTCAGTGCTACCGTCACCAGCAGACCATCATGCGTCCCATGCCCGACAAGAGGTTGACAATGACTTGGGAGACCTTCCGTGATCGTTTGACACCGGGACAGCACGAAGAGTGGCGGCTGAAGATACAGACACCTGATGGCAAACTCGCCCAGGCCTCGCTTCTGGCAGTGCTCTATGACAAGAGTCTCGACCAGATTCGCGAGCACCAATGGAATTTTACACCATCCACTTATCTGCCCATGCCCTCTACTAATTGGCAGTGGCGTTTGTGGGGCAGTCTGGGGCTCAGCAGCTACAAGCCTTTCAAGTTGCAGGACGTTCCCGCCTTCGACTATAGTCATTTTGACAGTAGCGTTTATCCCTATTACCACTATTCCATCCGTGTGCGTGGTGCAAAGATGATGTATGCCAAGGCTGCCAAAGCATCGGCAAGGATGGTAAGCAACGCTGTTATCGGTTCGTCCGACGTGATAGGGAATGATGAGGTGGCGATGGCTGATGTTGAACAGCCGAGCTTAAGCTCTGGTGCCCCAACCTCCGAAGAATCCCGGCAGAAAGAGCAGGTGCAGTTGCGTGAAAACCTGAACGAGACTGCTTTCTATTATCCTCAGTTGGAAACAGACCGAGAGGGTGGGGTGGCGCTGAAGTTTACGCTGCCTGAGAGCCTGACTACATGGCGATTCATGGGTGTAGCCAACACTGCTGATATGCTGTATGGCTATATGGGGGCTGAAGCCGTGGCCAAGAAAGATGTGATGGTACAACCCAATATGCCCCGATTCATTCGTGAAGGCGACGAGGCTCAGTTTGCGGCTCGCATCATCAATACATCAGACCATGTCACCAGTGGCAACGTCCTGCTGCAATTGCTGAATCCTGATGACAACAGCATCGTCTACGAGCAGTCCCATCCCTTTAGTGCGGAGGCTGGTAAGACAACTGCTGCCAACTTCAAGATTCCCGTTACGGTTCTAAAACCCTCTCTGTTGATTTGCAAGGTGATGGCTATTGGCGACGGATTCTCGGACGGAGAACAGCACTATCTGCCCGTACTCTCTAACAGCGAATATGTCACCAAGACTGTTCCATTCACCCAGCATGAACCCGGAGTGAAGACAGTAGACATGACCACCCTCTTCCCTCTGGGAACAACACAGCAGAAACTGACGGTAGAGTACACCAATAATCCTGCTTGGCTAATGGTGCAGGCATTGCCTGTCATCGGACACCCCCATGAGGATAGTGCCATAGACCAAGCTGCATCCTACTATTCTAATCTGTTGGCTAAGACGCTATTGTCACAAAGCCCGCAGGTGAAGGCAGTCTTCGAGCAGTGGAAACGCGAGGACGCTCAACGCTCATCTCTCACCTCTCACCTCACACAGAATCAAGAGCTGAAAGACCTGGTGCTCAACGAGACCCCCTGGGTCGCTGCTGCAGACCGTGAGTCAGAACAGAAACAGCGTCTTGCCGACTTCTTCGACGAGAATACCATCAGCAACCGGCTTGCCACAGCTGTGGAGAAACTGCAGAAATTGCAGAATCCGGACGGCTCTTTCTCCTGGTATCCCGGCATGGAAGGCAGTACCTATATCACCGTAGCCATTGAGGAGATGCTGGTACGCCTGAATCAGATGGCAGGACAACAGCAGGATATGAAGGCATTGCACGACAAAGCCTTCAGCTACATAGGCCGTGAGATGGTAGGCGTCGTGAGTGAGTTGAAAAAGCAGGAGAAGAAAGGCCATAAACCCATATTCCCCTCGTTTACAGCTCTGCGGTGGCTCTATCTTGCTGCACTGGATGGCCGTCAGCTCTCTGCTGATGTCAAGTCGGCTAACGACTATCTGATCCGTCTGCTGAAGAAGGATATCAAGCGGCAGACCATGTACGAGAAAGCCCTGACAGCTGTCGTGCTGGCTAAGCACGGAGAGCAGAAACTTGCTGCTGGGTATGTGCAGAGCTTGAAGGAATACACCATCTATACCGAGGAGATGGGACGTTATTACGACACGCCACGCGCCTCCTATTCGTGGTACGACTATAAGATACCTACTGAGGTAGCAGCCATAGAGGCCATTCAGACGGTGATGCCCCAAGACCTACAGACCGTTGACGAGATGCGCCGCTGGCTGCTTCAGGAGAAGCGCACCCAGGCATGGGACACACCTATCAACAGCGTGAATGCCATCTGGTCGTTCCTTCATGGTAAGAGCAATCTGATTCCTTTGGGCAATCAGGCTCATCAGTCAGTGCTGGCCATCGACCAGCAACCTTTGGAACTGCCTCAGGCCACGGCAGGCCTGGGGTATGTCAAGACAGCTATCAGTCATCCGCAGGGACATACCTTTACCGCTACGAAGACCAATGAAGGAACATCCTGGGGAGCTGTCTATGCACAGTTCCTGCAGAAAACCTCTGAGGTATCTGCCTCGCAGAGCGGCATTACCATTAAACGTGAGGTCTTGTCCCAGTGCCCGCTAAGTGTCGGTGATCGTGTGAAGGTGCGTATCACCATTGAGTCGACCCGCGACCTGGACTTCGTGCAGGTGGTTGACCGTCGGGCGGCATGTATGGAACCCGTCCGCCAGTTGTCGGGTTACCAGCAGGGAGCCTATGTGTCGCCCAAAGACTATGCCACCTACTACTTCTACTCCGGGCTGTCCAAGGGTAAGCATGTGATAGAGACAGAATACTATATAGACCGTGCCGGACAGTACGAGAGCGGTACTTGTACCGTGGGCTGTGCCTACGCACCAGAGTTTCGTGCCATGGCACCGTCGGTAACTATCCTTGTAAATAAATAAAAGAAAGAGATATGGCAAACAGAAATTTATTCTTTTACCTTTTAGCCTTTTTACCGTTAAGTGCCAGTGCCCAGAAACTGACCATCGCCAAGTCGACCGTCGACGTAGGCCGTACCGGTTGGAAACAGCCTGTCACAGCGGTATTTGAAGTGAAGGCCAAGGGTAAGGTCTCCATCGAGACTGTCCGCCCTGACTGCAACTGTACCGTCGTTGACTATCCGAAAGGGACTCTTACCGGCAAGTTCCAGATACGGATGACCTACGATTCCAAACAATTGGGCCACTTTGACAAGCAGGCGGCCATCGTCACCAATGTCTCGTCGAAACCTTTCTACATACGTATGAAAGGACAGGTGCTGGAGGACTATATCGACCTCTCTGCAGACTATCCTGTAGAGATGGGAGACCTTCGACTGGACAAGAACGATTTAGAATTTGATGATGCCAACAAGGGTGACCAGTTGATGCAGGAACTGAAGATATATAACAACGGAACGAAGACCTATCATCCGAACCTGATGCACCTGCCGTCATATCTCAGCGCTATGGTGACCCCTGAGGAGTTGCGACCAGGGCAGACAGGCAAAATTGTTGTCCAGCTGAACTCTGCAAAACTGCATGACTATGGCCTCACCCAAAGCTCGGTTTATCTGGGCAGTAATCCTGGCGACAAGGTAAAGCAGGACCGTGAGATAGGTCTCTCGGTGGTATTGCTGCCTCCTTTTACCGGAAAAGTACAGAATCCCCCCGTCATCCAACTGTCCAAGGAAAAGGTGAACATGTACTTTGAAGGGAAATCCAAGAAGACAGAAGTCATAGACATAGTCAATGCGGGCAGTTCCGAGTTGCAGATTACTTCGATGCAGATGTTTACCCGCGGGCTGAAAGTGTCGTTAGGTAAGAGCCGTTTGCAGCCGGGTGAGTCTACGAAACTGAAAGTGACTGCTATGCGTGACGAGCTGAAACGGGTACGTACCCGTCCGCGTATCCTCATGATTACTAACGACCCTGAAAAGGCAAAAGTGACCATCGAAATAAACGCTCAATAACCTATTTATATATTATGGAACATCCAGAGAATAGCTCAGAATATGCAGGCTTGCAGGTCAACAGCGGTGTAGAACAACCTGCTATCATCAATCCTTATATGAAGCGTAGCCGCTTCCGGCGGCGTGAACTCAGCGCTGTAGAGATGGTGGAGGGCATAGTCAAAGGCGATGTCACCGTCCTGTCGCAAGCCGTGACGCTGGTCGAGAGTGTTAATCCAGACCACCAGGCCAAAGCTCAGGAGGTCATCAACAAGTGCCTGCCCTACAGTGGTAACAGCATCCGCGTGGGCATCAGCGGCGTCCCTGGCGCGGGTAAGTCTACCAGTATTGATGCCTTTGGCATACATGTGTTGAACGAGAAAGGCGGTAAGTTGGCCGTATTGGCTATAGACCCGTCATCGGAACGTTCCAAAGGTAGTATACTGGGCGATAAGACGCGCATGGAGAAACTCTCCGTACACCCCGATTCCTTCATCCGTCCCAGTCCTACGGCAGGTTCTTTGGGCGGTGTGGCCCGTAAGACGCGTGAGACTATTATCCTCTGCGAGGCGGCGGGCTTTGACAAGATATTCGTCGAGACGGTCGGGGTGGGGCAGAGCGAGACGGCCTGCCACTCCATGGTCGACTTCTTCCTACTCATCCAACTGGCTGGAACCGGTGATGAACTGCAGGGTATCAAGCGTGGAATCATGGAGATTTCCGACGGTATCGTCATCAACAAGTGCGACGGTGAGAATGTGGACAAGTGCCAGATGGCAGCCACTAATTTCCGCAACGCGCTTCACTTCTTCCCTATGCCCGAGAGTGGATGGCTGCCCAAAGTGCTGTGCTACAGTGGCTTCTTCGGACTGGGAATCAAGGAGGTGTGGGACATGATCTATCAGTACATTGACTTTGTCAAGCAGAATGGCTATTTCAACTATCGCCGCAACGAACAGGCCAAGTACTGGATGTATGAAACCATCAATGAACAGTTGCGGCTCAGTTTCTATAATGATGCCCTGATACAGCAACGACTGCAACAGGCAGAGCGCTCGGTACTTGAGGGTGACCAAACCAGTTTCATGGCCGCTCAGCAGTTGCTGGACACTTATTTTGACCAACTATGCTCCAAATCGAAATAGACAATGGCAGCGGCTTCTGCTTCGGGGTGACCACTGCTATCCAAAAAGCCGAAGAAGAACTGGCCAAGGGTGAGACACTCTACTGCCTGGGTGACATTGTGCACAACGGTATGGAGTGCGAACGGTTGCGGAGCATGGGCTTGGTGACCATCGACCACGACCAAATGCGACAGCTCCATGATGTCAAGGTGCTGTTGCGAGCTCATGGAGAGCCGCCTGAGACCTATGAACTGGCTCGTCGTAACAACATCGAAATCATTGATGCTACCTGTCCCGTGGTGCTTCAGCTGCAGAAGCGCATCAAGAAGCAGTTTGAGGCTGGAGACGGCCAAATAGTCATCTTTGGCAAGAAGGGCCATGCCGAGGTGTTGGGACTGGTGGGACAAACCCAGTCAAAAGCCATTGTCATAGAGGACTTTGATGAAGTGACGAAACTTGACTTTACGCGCGATATCTATTTGTATTCGCAGACTACTAAGTCGCTGGACGAGTTTCATCGTATCATCGAATATATCCAAGGTCACATGGCTGCAGGAGCCACTTTCAAGAGCTTCGATACCATCTGCCGTTCCGTAGCTAACCGTATGCCCAACATCTCACAGTTTGCCACCCGTCATGACCTGATACTCTTTGTCTGCGGGCGTAAGAGCTCGAACGGGAAAGTGCTCTTCAACGAGTGCAAACGAGTGAATCCGAATACCCACCTCATTGAGGGGCCGGAAGAGATAGCCCCCACTTGGCTTGACGGCATTCAGACCGTCGGCATCTGTGGGGCTACGTCGACACCGAAGTGGCTCATGGAACAGTGCCGCGACGCCATACAGAACAGGTGAAACTTATTGTGCGACGGCTTCGTTGAAACGGTCAAGAAGCCATTGCTTCTGTTCGGCAATGGTCATATTCGAGTTGTCCAGCAAGATGGCGTCGTCAGCCTGGCGCAGGGGCGACACCTCACGATGTGAGTCAATGTAGTCGCGCTCCTGAACGTTCTTCAGGATGTCTGCGTAGTCAGCAGGCATTCCTTTCTGCTTCAGCTCATCGTAGCGACGCTGTGCACGCACCTCAGCCGATGCCGTGACAAATATCTTCAGTTCGGCATGGGGAAATACGACGGTGCCGATGTCGCGGCCGTCCATCACGATGCCTCCTTCCTGTCCCATGCGCTGTTGCTGTGCCACCAGGGCATTGCGTACAAAGGCCAGTGTGGCAATGGGGCTCACGTGATTCGAGACCTCCAGGGTACGGATGTCGCGCTCCACGTCTTCCCCGTTCAGGAATGTCACCGTCTTGCCATCTACCAGTCGTTGGTCGATGCGAATGTCCTTCATCAGGGCTTCCAGTTCGGCCTTCTTGATGCTGCCGTCACTATTGAACAACCCGTTGCGCAGGGCATAGAGCGTGACACTACGGTACATGGCACCCGTATCAACATATACATAGCCCACCTCGCGGGCCAGGTCCTTGGCCATGGTGCTCTTGCCGCACGACGAATGGCCGTCAATAGCTATCGTAATTTTCTTCATAATGAATAACTGACATTTATTAATAATGAATTGGCCGAAACGTGGTATTTGGCGTATGCAATCTGTAGCTTGAAACGCTCCAGCTGTAGTCCGCCACCTACGGAGAACCCTGCTCCATGGTTGCTCTCACTCTCCTTGTCGCTGACCTTCATCTCGTCGGAACGCCGGAAGTTGTATCCGGCAGCTACGAAGATGTTCTCGCCTAACAGCAGGTCGGCACCAATGGCCAGATGCTTGATGAATCCCTGATCCCAGTTGTTCAGCCGCGACAAGGTTGCTGACAGCCGTAGGGGTGAACCGATGAGGCGTTTCGTCACGCCCAGTTGCAGGTCGAAGGGAATACGTTCAAAGTCTTCGTCGTAGGCTTTGATTTGTCCACCCAGATTCTTGGCAACGGCAGACAGCGACCATCCCCGCTCTTCGTCCATGTAGTTGAGCCCTAAGTCCACGGCTACTGCTGCCGACGAATAACTGGCAATGTGGGACGAAATGAAACGGGCTGTGATGCCACCGCTGAGACTGTTGGTCAGCATATAGGCAAACGAGCCGGCCAGCGCAATGTCACGTGCAGAGAATTCGCCGGTCTGTATGTTTGCAATGGTAGTCTCCTTCATGGAGCCATAGTCCATGTACTGGGCAGAAGCACCCCACGTGGCACGTTCCTTATAGGCCTTGATGAACGAGGCCGACGCCGTCTTAGCCCCCTCCATGTAAGTCATGAAGTTCAGGTTGATGCTCTTGTCTGATACGCCGTTGATCAGTGCCGGATTGTGGAAGATGAGAGTAGGGTCGTCGTCGCTCAGCGTGATGTTATCGCCGCCCAGGGCTGCCACATGGGCGCTGACGGGCAGCCGCAGGAAGCTATACACCTCCTGACTCTCCTGAGCCTGTAGGCGATGTGGTAAAACGGCCAAAAGGAGAACGGGCAGCAGGCATGAAGGCAATACCTTCACCCACTTCGACGGCTTGTTGATGATAGCTCCCATTCTTGACCTTTTAACTTTTTTACCTTAATTTATTTATAAATCAACGGCAAAGGTACAAAAAATATTGTGACTGCCGGCAGTTAATTGTTATTTTATTTGTAACTTTGCAGCCGTGATAGAGCAAAAAAAGACACCAAGGGCTGATATAGAACAGCGGCGCACTACGGGATTTCTCCTGGGACTGGCACTGGTGTTGGCTTTGCTCTACGTATCGTTGGAGTGGAATTCTACTTCTGACGATACGGCCTTCACCCCCATTGATATTGACGAACTGGTGCACGAGAGCGAACTTGTTCCCATGTCCAACGAGCAGACCGTCACCGAGCTGCAGGAGAAACAGCAGTCGCAGCCCTCGGAACAGTTGCGCATTGTCGACGATGACGTCGAGCTGCAGCAGCCGGAGCTTCAGCAGGAGGGACAAGACGGCGAGGATGACGAGTCGCTGCTCAAGGAACTGGAAGAGCAGATGGATGACGACAAAGCGCTGGCATCCATGGGTGTAGACCCTAACAATCCCCTCAACTTCCATGTTGTCGAGGACTTGCCGCAGTTCCCCGGCGGTGCCGTCGAGTTCATGAAGTGGCTCACCAAGAACCTCCATTACCCCTCCCGTGCCCGTCGGCAGAACATCCAGGGGCAGGTGGTGGCCGTGTTCTACATCGAGAAGGACGGCAAGGTGACCGGCATCAAGGTGACCAAGTCCCTGTCAGCCGACTGCGACCGCGAGGCGTTGCGTGTGCTCCGCATGATGCCCGACTGGAAACCGGGTATTCAGAACGATCAGCCCTGCCGCACCAAGGTTTGTATTCCTATTGTCTTTAAACTCTGATATAAATATGAAACAGTTATCTTCTGACCAGATTCTCCAGCGTGTCAACGACTGCCTTGCCAGTCTGCCTTACAATCGTCGCCCTGCTTCACTCTACGAGCCCGTGCAGTATGTTCTTTCCCTGGGTGGCAAGCGCATCCGGCCTGTGCTGATGCTGCTGGGCTACCAGCTGTGGCGCGAAAATCCCGAGGACGTCCTCATGCCTGCCATCGGGTTGGAGACCTATCATAACTATACCCTGTTGCACGACGACCTGATGGACAATGCCGACATGCGTCGTGGTCATGAGACTGTACACCGTCGTTGGAATGCCAACAAGGCCATCCTTTCCGGCGACTCCATGCTGGTGCTGGCCTATCAGCGGGTGGCACAGGTGCCTGCCGACAAGTTGCGGCAGGTGCTCGACCTCTTTACCGTAACGGCACTCGAGATTGGCGAAGGTCAGGAGTACGATATGACTTTCGAGACACGCAACGATGTGACGGAAGACGAGTATATCGAGATGATTCGCCTGAAGACCTCCGTGCTGCTGGCTTGCGCCCTGAAGATGGGTGCCATTCTGGCTGGTGCTCCTGACGAGGATGCTGACCGGCTCTATCGGGTGGGTGAACAGATGGGGCTGGCCTTCCAGTTGCAGGACGACCTGCTCGATGTCTATGGCGACCCCAAAGTGTTCGGCAAGGCTATTGGCGGCGACATCACCAGCAACAAGAAGACGTATATGCTGATTAACGCTTTCAATCGTGCCAACGACAAGCAGCGTGCCGAGCTGTCGCGTTGGATTACGGCCAAGACCTTTAACCGCGAAGTGAAGGTTGCTGAGGTGACGCGTCTCTATAACGAGATTGGCATCCGTCAGCTGTGCGAAGAGAAGATTAACTATTACTTTGAGCAGGCTCACCAGACCCTCGCAGAAGTCAATGTCCCCGATGAGTGCAAGCAGGCCCTCTATCAGTACATGGACGAAATGCTCCACCGCAACAAATAACTGTCAACTATCAACTGTCAACTATGAACTACATCGACACCCACTGCCATCTTGACGGCGAGGAGTTTGCTGAAGACCGCGATGCCGTCGTACAGCGGGCTCGTGAGGCTGGCTGTAGTCTGGTGTTCCTGCCTGCCATTGACCTGAGGTCGTGTCAGACCGTGCTCGACACCTGTGCCCGCTATCCCGACTTCTGCCGTCCCATGCTGGGCCTGCATCCCGAAGAGGTCCGTGGCGACTGGCGCCAACAGCTGGCTGCTATCAAGGAACTTCTTACATCTGCCAACAGCCATCAGCCGTCAGTCCTTGCCATCGGCGAGGTCGGCCTCGACTTCTATTGGAGTCGCGAGTTCGAACAGGAGCAGTTGTCGGCTTTTGAGGAACAGGTACAGTGGTCAGTGGAGACGCGTCTGCCGCTGATGATACACTGCCGCAAGGCACAGAACGAGATGGTGGCCATCCTGAAACGGTATGCCGACCTGCTTCCGGGCGGTGTGTTCCATTGCTTTACCGGTAACGGCCAAGAGGCTCTCCAGCTGTTGGAGTTTCCCCGCTTTGTGCTGGGCATCGGTGGCGTGCTGACATTCAAGAAGTCCCATCTGCCAGAGACCCTGCCCGCTGTTGTCCCCTTAGACCGCATTGTGCTGGAGACTGACGCCCCCTATATGGCTCCCGTTCCCATGCGGGGACAGCGCAACGAGTCTGCTTTCATCCGTCACGTCATCACCCGGCTGGCCGAAGCGTATGGCGTGAGCGAAGAAGAAATCTGCCGGCAGACAAACGCCAATGTAGAGCGTATATTTGGAAGTGTAAGCGTTAAAAAATAATAAGGCACTAGCAAATTCTTCATTCTATATTCTTCATTCTTCATTAAAAATGTTACCTTTGCATCCGCTTACGAAAAAGGAGAGGTGCTCGAGTGGTTGAAGAGGCACGCCTGGAAAGCGTGTAACCGGCAAAACCGGTTCGCAGGTTCGAATCCTGTTCTCTCCGCAGGAAGAAAAGGTTCAAAGCTCCGAGGTAAAACCTCGGGGCTTTTCTGTTCTCTCCGCTTTCAATTTTAGGAACCCGCTGAAAATCAGCGGGTTTTATTGTTTCTACCAATTGAGGGACGGATAGCCTTCTCCCCACTGGTACATATTCCCAGACTGCCGCATAATCTTCTTTGCAGCATCCATGACTTTCATAATCTCAGCCATGTCCGTAAGTCTTGCTTCTCTGATAATCCTGTTCACGTCCAAAATTCCCTTTCTCCTGTATCTTCCATTGCACCCTGGCACTTCGGACAGGTATTCATGTCCCATATTCTGATATTATCGCTGCCACACTGTAAACACAAACGGCCAACCTCGCTTCGATAAGAGGGGGCTACGTCTGCAATGATACCACCCACGACGATATTCTGGATAGTCTTGCAGTCAGGGCAGGACATGGCTGTTATCTGCTGACGGAACAATCCACGTCCCTCGTACACCTCTGCCTCGTAACCACAAGCCTTACAGCGATATTTCAGTTTCCAAGCCATCAATCAAACAGTTTTTTCCAAATCCACAATACCGTTACTGCACCAACCACACAAAAGACGAAATTAGTGAGATAACCTTTCCCTAACAGTTCGATGTTTAGCAGATGACTGATGAAGGTTCCAACGTAACTGCCGATGATGCCCATAATGAGGTTCATACAGCATCCTTTGCCTTCTCCACTCATAATGCGGTTAGCTATATATCCGACAAGAATGCCTGTCAGGATCGGCCATGTGGTGAAATCTGCGATATGTTCTAACATAATTTACACTCCATTTTCAAGTTGTTCTTCAAGGAACTCTGCTGCATCGGCTACACAATCAGGACACTCACGCAACACTACCTTTGTTCCAATGCCTTTCAGTAATTTACATTGGGTGGCTCCGTTTCTTTCCTGGAACTTGGTCATAATCTGCCGCATCTGTTTCATGGACTTCACCTTGTCCTTGTTGACCAATCCTAAGACAAGACCAGACCCAACGAGTGCGCCACAGGTTCCTTCCATGTTTCCCATACCACCACCGAAAGCCCCGGCAATGTTCATGGCTCCATCTTCACTTATCCCTGCAATATCGGCATAAGTATGAAGGATGGCTTGGGCGCAGTTATGGCTATTGCACCTTTTCTTCTCTGCTGCTATATGTTTTCTTGATTCCATATTTCTTATTTTATCGGGTCTGAACAATATTCTCTTCTGCCACAATCCTTACAGAACTTGCCTATCCATACGTTGTCAAACTGCTCAATGGCTGCATCAACCATTTCTGGGTCATCGGTCAGGATGCCAGCCTCGAAGTTTCTTTTTCGTGGCGATTTCATTCCCATACCAGCACCTGTCAGATTGGCAGATCCGACATAGGCAATGGAAGTGTCTATGATAATGAGTTTGAAATGAACTCTCGGACACAGCACACGCTCCATGCCATCATAGAGGATTGGATGCTTCTCGTGATCCTCTCTCCAGGCTGTCCCTGGTTCTTTAGCATGAATCAGCCTGACCTCCACGCCCTTTTTGAGCAAAGAAGCAATCATGGCAAGGAAAGGCTTATCATCAACGTACAGGTCTTTGATGTCTGCCGTTCCAATCCACACAGTCTGTTTGGCTTTGCTTACCAGGGACAGGACTTCCTTGTAGTGGTTCTCGTCTGCTATGTACTTGATAAAACTCATGCCTTTTTCTCATCCTTAGACGGATATGTCTTTGTGATATATAGTCCGCAATTATAGGGAACTTTCAGTATTTTTGGCCTTTCTCTCATCCACCTCGGCTGCAACGATATTTCCGTTACGTCTATCATACGGAGCAACTTCCCGTCTATACCAGTTAGCAAGTACTCCTGTCCTGAAACATAAACTGATTTCCCTACGTTGACGTAATCAGCCACTTGCTCAACATTCAAGAATATCTCCGAATTGATCAAATAATCATAGGCTGTTCCTTCTTTCCTGACCCATGCCCATCCATTGCTATGAACCTTGTCTAGCGTATAGCCCACGGGAATTAAAGAAGCTTTTGAGGTATCTTCAATATTAATCTCAAAGCAACAGTGAAACCAGGCACTGTTAGTTCTGAATTCGTCATTGTCAATACCCCCAACATGATTTGTATTCTCAACAATGTCGAAGAGGAGGATTTTGTTCTTTCTGATGGCCTCCACTACTTTCTCTTTTGTCGCCTGATCTTTCGGATAGGCTTTGATTCTTATGTATGGCATATCGTAAAATCTATTAAAACAACAGGCAAAGATACTCATTTTTGCCCTAATATTTGTATCTTTGTACCGATTATTACAATACTTTATGATTTAAGGAGATTGATTATGGCACATAACTGCGAGAATTGTAAGTTTAGGGCGCATTACGACAAGAAACCCAATTCATTATTAGGTAAGTTCTGGCGTTGGCATATCAATT
>CAMOWH010000038.1:0-20112 GCA_946628315.1 uncultured Prevotella sp. | reverse complement strand
CGACAAGCCCAAAAGTAAGAATCAGAAGTATCGGAAAGTTAGAAAGGAATAAATGAAAGCGTATGATATTCGGTAAGAAAATAAAAGAACTCAGAGAAGAGCACGGGATGGTGCAGCGAAAACTGGCGGCTGCACTGGATATCGACACGCCTATGTATAGCAAGATAGAGCGTGGAGAAAGGAAAGCCAAACGAAGCCATATCCCCATTATGGCCAAACTCCTTGAAATCGAAGAGAAAGAACTGCTGACTATTTGGTTAGCAGACAAGGTGCTGGATACCGTTGAGGGTGAGGACGAGGTGAAACGCGATGCTGTGATCTATGCTCAGAGAGAGATAGAAGCTGGAGTTGGATGATTCGGTTATAAACAAAGGGTGTGACGATGGACTTTTTCGACTATATCATCAATAGGAATGCTGCTCAAAAAGAGAATCCGGGCAAGTTGTCTTCATACAGGGAGGCGGCGGAACTGATATGCATGTGCTGGAACAGGCTGGATATGAGTTTCGTTGAGCCTTATCTTGATGAGGAAATGGTTTGGAAAGGCGGTGTGCCACACAGGGTTATCAAAGGAAAGGACGATTTCCTAAAACTGATGCACCAAGTTTTCGATTCTCTTCAATACTCAAAGCGAAGTTATAGGGCAGACGTTGATGGAAGTGGCGACCGCTCTGTTGCTATTATTACTGTCGATGGCGAATATCAAGATATGATGCATCGCTTGAAAATTGAGGATGGACTTATCAAGGAAATTGAGGTGACACCTTCTGGGTATTGGTGGTCGAAACAGTTTGGTGGTTCTTCGCCTTTTGGGGTCGTACACCAGACATCGCAACATGAGCAAGCAGCCGCTGTAGCAGCTATAGAGAATTATGTGAAGACAGAACTGGGTGATAAACCTATAACATGGGCTACGCAATATGAGTTAAGGAATTCGTGTTGCCAATTGTCGTTCACCTGTGATGGACTATCATATGATGTTTTGGTGGAGATTCATAGCTTTGATGATAACAAGTGCCGCTTCGTGATGTATTCGGAGTACAATGGACTGATAGCAGAATGCAAGGAGAACGACCATATAAAATCGCCTTTTCGCAAGCCTTGTGAACGTTTGGTGATTCCATAAAAAACATGTATCTTTGCATCCAGATTTGAATATATGGAGAATATGGACACATTATTGGACTTCGGACCTGTTGAGGACAAGATGCAGGGAATCATCAAGGTGATTGGTGTGGGCGGCGGTGGTTGCAATGCCGTCAGGAATATGTACGACGAGAAGATTTCCGGTGTGACGCTGGCGGTGTGTAACACGGATAGTAAGTCGCTGGCACCATCGCCTGTGCCTGTCAAGATATTACTAGGCGAGGGACTGGGTGCGGGAGGTAAGCCTGAAATCGGGCGGTCAGAGGCAGAGAAGAACATTGCCGACATCGAACAATTGTTGAGCGACGGCACGAAGATGGTATTCATCACAGCCAGCATGGGCGGTGGAACGGGTACGGGATCGGCACCTGTGGTGGCCAGTGTGGCAAAGAAGATGGGGATGCTGACCATCGGAATCGTGACCATCCCTTTCCGCTTTGAGAAGAAGCAGAAGATTATCCGTGCACTGAAGGGTGTGGACGAGATGCGAAAGAATGTGGATGCATTGCTCATTATCAACAATGAGCGACTGTGTGATGTCTATGCTGATACACCAATCTCCGTAAAGGAGTCGTTTGCACGGGCAGACAACATTCTGAAGGATGCTGTGATGGGCATATCGGAACTGATAACCGTGAATAGCAACGGTGGGATTGACCTTGACTTCCGTGACGTTGAGACTACGATGCGCGACGGTGGCGGTGCCATCATGGCAATGGGACGGGCCAGCGGTGAAAAACGAGTGGAACGAGCTATACAGAATGCCTTGCATTCGCCACTGCTCTATGGTAGTGATATCAGCAAAGCCAAGCGAATCTTGTTCAATATCTATTCCAGCGAGGAAGCCCCCATCATGGTGCCCGAGATGCAGGAGATTGACGATTTCTTTGACAGTCTGGATCCGTATATCGAGGTGATTTGGGGCATATCGAGCGATAACAGCATTGGCGAGGATGCTAAGGTGACGATATTGGCCACAGGCATGGAAGAAAGCCAGGATATAGACGAATCGTTGAAGGATGATGCTTACTACGAGAGCCTGATTCCGCAATTATACAGACCTGTCAAGAAGGAAACAGAGAAAGCGGCACCAGAGCCGGAATTTGTTGTTGAGCCTGCTCCAGAGCCGGAGCCGCCAGTGATAGAGGTAGAAACGAAGCCTCAGCCCACTATAGGCAATAAGGTCAGGAATTGGCTGTCAAACATCATCACCGAAACAGAAGAATAGTCAGCAGATGATGGAAAGGACACCTGAAGAAATCGCTGCTGAGCTTGCTTCATCGGTAAGGGAGCTGATTGCTGCAGATCGTAAGGACTTGCTGTTGCGAGCCATTGGTACGCCCTTGCTCGAAGAACTGCGCATTGAGGCGGCAAAGGCGAAGCTGAGCAGGCTGCTGATCACTAAGGATTACAGGTTCTTATTGGTAGATTTGGGCAACAAAGAGATAGAGTTGCAACCTGTACACAAAGCGGTGTATCTGCTGTTTTTGGCGCATCCTGAAGGTATTGAGTTCAAGCGGTTGGGTGAGTATCGTGAGGAACTGACCCGCTACTATATGCAGACGGCAAAGATGATGGACAAGGCGAAAATCATGGAGGGCGTGGACCACTTGGTGAACCCGCTCGACAATGCCATTAACGAGAAATGTTCGCGCATCAAAAAAGTGTTCTTGGAGATGATGGATGAGTATATGGCCAGTTACTACATCATCAGCGGACATACGCAAAAACACATTGCCGGGTCTTCACGTATCTGGTATGAGCGTTTGAAGGTGATTACACTGCCGAGAGAGTTGGTGGTAAGTGAAGTGTAAAAAAGAATCAATAGGTGTCATTTTTCGTGTTGGTTCGTCTCTTTTATATGAAACAGACTGTTATCTTATTACTTTGCTTTTTAGGTTTTTTGCCTGTTCAGTCTTTTGGTCAGCCCGAGGACTACGAGTGGCGTTCGCCCAGCGAGAACGCCAGCGGGTCGATGCCTTGCGGAGGCGGCGACATTGGGATGAATGTATGGGTGGAGAAAGGCGACATCATGTTCTATGTGTCGCGCTCCGGATGTTTCGACGAGAACAACACCCTGCTCAAGCAGGGGCGTTTCCGCATCAGCCTTTCGCCTGGCCTCGATATGCAGCACTTCCGTCAGATTCTGCACCTCAACGAAGGCTATGTCGAGATAGCTGACGGACATACCAGCATCCAGTTGTGGGCTGATGTCAGCAAACCTGTAGTCCATGTCGACGTCAACAGTCCCGAGGTCGAGCAGGTGGTGGCTGCTACCTACGAGAATTGGAGGACCCGTGACATCGAGCTTACCAAGCGTGAGCGTTTCCAGACCAGTTATAAGTTTGCTGCACCCAAGGGCCTGAAGACTCGTGCCGACAGCATTGTGGCCACAGACCAAGGTGTCACCTTCATGCACCTGAACGGTGCGAAGACCATCTTCGACGCCACTGTCAGCCAGCAGCGCATGGATGCCGTCAAAGACCGCTTGTATAATCCCCTGAGGAACCTCGTCTTCGGTGGACGCATGAGCGGACAGGGACTTGTGTTCATGGGCAAGGCCGACGGGCGCTATGCCAGCAGCGACTACGAGGGGTGGATGTATGTCTCGCAACAACCGCAGAAGCAGGTGCGCCTCCACGTCACGCTGGCCCGCCTGCAGGGCTCTGTCGCCGACTGGGAGGCACAACTGGCTGTGACGGAGAAAAGCATCCGCCACAGTGCTGACTGCCAGGCCTCGCGCCAGTGGTGGCGTGACTTTTGGAAACGCAGCTACATCGTGTCTGGCAGCAAGCGGATAGCCCAAAGGGACATGGTCGTCCGCAACTACCAGCTGTTCCGCTATATGCTGGGTTGCAACAGTCGCGGGCAGTGGCCCACCAAGTTCAATGGCGGACTCTTCACCTTCGACCCCGAATATGTGAACCCTGCCGAGGACTACCGCCTCTCGCCCGACTTCCGCAACTGGGGCGGGGGCGTCCATACGGCCCAGAACCAGCGGCTGGTCTACTGGCCAATGCTGAAAAATGGTGACTTCGACTTGCTGAAGCCACAGCTTGACTTCTATCTGAACGTCTACCGCAATGCCGAAGAGCGCTCACGCCTCTATTGGGGTCACGAGGGTGCCTGCCTGACGGAGCAGATGGAGAACTACGGGCTGCCCTGCTATCCGGAATACGGTACCAAGCGCCCTGTGGGTTTCGACCCCGGCATGGAGCGCAATGCGTGGCTGGAATACGAGTGGGACACTTGTCTGGAGTTCTGCATGATGGCCCTCGAGGCCCATCGCTACAGCCGTTGGGACATCACGGAGTACATCCCCATGATAGAGTCCTGCCTCCGCTTCTTCGACGAGCACTATCAGTATCTGGCCAACCGGCGTGGTGCCAAGCGGTTGGATGGCAACGGCCATCTGGTGCTCTATCCGGGTTCCGGTGGCGAGACTTTCAAGGGTGCCTACAACTCCACTTCCACCATTGCCGCCCTGCGCACCGTTTCCCAGGCGTTGATGGACTATGCCCGTGAGCAAGGTGACACCGTTCTTACCTCACGGCTCTCCTCCTTCATCACTCGCATTCCCGACATCACCGTCCGCAATGGCATGTTACAGCCCGCACTCCACTACGAGCGTGTGCAGAATGTGGAGACCACCCAGCTCTATCCCGTCTTCCCCTGGCGTATGTACGGCGTGGGACGTCCTGATTTGAAGATTGCCCGCAATACTTACCGGAACGACACGCTGGCCCTGAAGTTCCGTTCGCACGTCGGCTGGAAGCAGGATGCCATCTGGGCTGCCTGTCTCGGACTCACCAGCGAGGCCCAGCGGCTCGTCACGCTCAAGATGGGCGACGGCCCCCATCGCTTCCCCGCCTTCTGGGGACCGGGCTACGACTGGACGCCCGACCACAACTGGGGCGGCTCGGGTATGATAGCCATGCAGGAGATGCTGATGCAGGAGGTGGGCGACAAGATATACCTCTTCCCCGCCTGGCCCCGCCAATGGGATGTGCGTATCCGTCTTCATGCCTCGCGCAACACCGTCGTCGAGGCCGAGCTCCGTGGCGGCAAGGTCGTCAACCTCCGTGTCACCCCCGCTCAACGCAAGAAAGACATTGTCTATAGCCGTTAGGAAACGGGTAAGAGGACAAATAAAATTCGCCGCCCGGGCATTCACATGCTGTGGGCGGTGACCAATCCAATTACCATGAAAAAACTACTAACCTTTTTATATCTAAACGTATGAATCTATTTGAACTTAGTCAGAGAATCTGTTCTTTAATTCGTTTGCAAAGGTACGACAAAAAGGGGGCGCTCGCAAAAACTTTCAGCGAACGCCCCGATTCTTATAGCGAAAAGGTTTGCCTTTTTACCTTTTTACAAGTTCGGATTGATCTTGCTCCACTCTGAGATGGGGGGAACGATGTTCAGCGTAACCAGCTCGTCGCGCATCTTGCACAGGTGCTCGTAGCTCTGGTCCAGCTTGGCGTTCTCCTCGGCAGTGCCCTGAGGAACCTCGAACTTGGCACCCTCGGCAGTCATGGTGGTCTTCATGGCCATCATGATGTGGTCGTACTTGTCGGTCTTCACGTAGGTACCTACGGGGAAGCGGAAGGGCTCACCACCCATAGCGGCACGAATCATTTCGACTGAGAGGTATGAGGGGCTCTGGAATGAAGAACGTCCGCGGAGTTCGATGATCTTGGCACCACCCTTGGTGACGTCAACCTTCATCTGCTCCCACTCCTCAGCGGGGAACTCTGCGGTACCGATGATGTCAGTCAGCTTGCGGCCCTTGATGGTGACGTGGCTACCGAAGACGGCCATCTGCTCACCGTGGCCACCATAGGTAGCGCAGCCCTCAATCTCGCTCTGCATCACACCGAACTTCTTGGCCAGAGCCGACTGCAGACGGGTAGTGTCCAGACCAGCCAGCGTGGTGACCTGACCGGGCTTCAAGCCAGAGTACAGCAGGGTTACCAGACCAGTGAGGTCAGCGGGGTTGAAGATGATAACGACGTGCTTCACGTCGGGGCAGTATTTCTTGATGTTCTGGCCCAGTTCCTCAGCAATCTTACAGTTGCCGGCCAGCAGGTCCTCACGGGTCATACCGGCCTTACGGGGAGCACCACCTGAAGAGATGATGTACTTGGCGTTGCGGAAAGCCTCCTCAGCATTGGTGGTGGCAACGATGTTCACGTTGTCGAAGCCACTCTGGCGCATCTCCTCGGCTACACCCTCGGGAGAGAATACGTCATAGAGACAGATTTCACTTGTCAGACCCATCATCAAAGCGGTCTGAGCCATGTTTGAACCAATCATGCCGGCTGCGCCGACGATGGTCAGTTTGTCGTTGGTTAAAAATGCCATACTAATTTACGATTTAACAATTTACTATTTATAATTTGCTGCAAAGATACAAAAAAATGTTCATAGTTCGTAGTTCATAGTTCATAATTTAAAGATTATTTAATGTATGTCTGCTGCTTTGCCAAGTCTGTATGACAAAACTGACGAAAAAGTCCTCCAAAAGGGTGGTTAATTGAAAAATAATCGCTATATTTGCAGCAAACTTGGAAACTATGAAGTACGCAGATTATATCAAGCAGATAGAGATAGACTCTCTGTGGAGTGGCAAGAAGCACATCTTGTGGACGCTGGATCCGCACGTCAACATCCTGAGCGGCATCAACGGGGTGGGCAAGAGCACTATCCTGAACAAAGTGTTCCGCAGTATCAACACCAATGGTGACCTGATTAACCATCTGCTGAAAGGGGTACACATCACGGCAGAGCCTGAGGATGCGACGCACGTCAGGTTTGACATCATCCGCTCGCTGGACTCACCGGTGCTGGACTCTGAAACCATGAACATGGTGGACTCACGCATCCGGTCGGCCCTGGATTTCCAGCTGTATCACCTGCAGCGCAAGTATCTGGACTATCAGGTGAACATCGGCAACCGCATTATCTCCGAGTTGCAGCAGGGACACACGGAGGAGGCCCAGCTGCTGTCGGGCTCGAAGAAGCGTTTTCAGGACATGGTGGACGACCTGTTTGAGGAGACTGGCAAAACCATTGTGCGTACGGAGAACGAGATACGCTTCTCGCAGATTGGTGAGACGCTGGTACCCTACCAGTTGTCGAGTGGTGAGAAGCAGATGCTGGCCATCCTGTTGACGGTGCTGGTGGAGGACCAGCAGCCTTACGTGCTGTTCATGGACGAGCCGGAGGTCAGCCTGCACATAGAATGGCAGAAACGGCTCATTGACCTCATTTTGGAGCTGAACCCCAACGTACAGATAATTCTGACCACCCACTCGCCTGCCGTCATCATGAACGGCTGGCTGGACAAGGTGACGGAAGTGAGTGACATTGAAGTGTAAAGTGAAAAGTTCGTTACCGCTGTATGGCAAATCGGCTGAAGGATAATCTCAACTCGCAGTACTTCGAGGCGGCGAACCGCCTGAAGTCGAAGCAGGCACGGCGCAGAATCGTGGCTTATGTCGAGAGTTACGACGACATCTACTTCTGGCGCACCGTGCTCAGCCCGTTTGAGAATGCTGAGCGCTACTTTGAAGTGATGCTGCCTTCGCACCAGAAACTGGAGCGTGGCAAGAAGTCGGTGCTGATGAACTTTGTGGGTGACCATGTGGGACCGGATATGATAGCCTGTGTCGACGCAGACTTCGACTATCTGCTGCAGGGAGCCACGCCGCAGTCGAAGAAGGTGCTGGAGAGTCCCTACGTCTTCCACACCTATGCCTATGCCATCGAGAACCTGCAATGTTATGCCCCCTCACTGCACGAAACGTGTGTGGCTGTGACGCTGAACGATCATCGCATCTTCGACTTCGAGGAATATCTGCGCCTGTACTCAGATGCTATATTCCCATTGTTCGTGTGGTCGGTGTGGTTCTATCGTACGGGCAGACACAACCAATTCTCGCTGACCGACTTTTGCCGCATAGTCGACCCTGGGGGCTTCAATGTGCTGGAACCCCAGCACAGCATAGAGCACTTGCGCAAGAAGGTCGCCGTGAAGGTGCGTCAGCTGCAGGCCGAGTTTCCCGACAACAAAGAGGAATTCCTGAAGACCAAGGATAGCATAAAGGCTTTGGGCGTGACAGCCCAGACCACTTACCTCTACATTCAGGGACACCACCTATTCGACAATGTGGTAGTACCTATATTAAATAAGGTATGTAACCGCCTGCGCCAGGAGCGTCAGGAAGAGATAGCCCGTACGGCGCGACACCATATGCAGAAGCGTAACGAAATGTCCTGCTACGAACACTCGTTGCAGGACATCCGTCAGGCGTTGAAGAAGAATACGGGCTATCAGCAGTCGCCCCAGTTCCTGCGTATCCGGCAGGACCTGGAACGGTATTTTACGACAGCACGTAAGTCTCCAGAAATTTAATGGTTCCCTCGGCACGTACCTCCTGGACTGTGGCAGGGATGAGCAACGTTTCGCCGGCGCGGAACGACACTTCCTCGCCGTCAACACTCAGCGAGCCTTCGCCCTTCAGACCGATGAGAATGACAAACGAGTCGAGCTCGGAGTAGTCGATGGTCATGGGTTCGGTGAGGTCGTAGACGGCCGTGTTGAAGTAGGGACATTCCACCAGCAACTGGCCCTCGTTCTTCTGGGGGGTGTACTGCTGGCGATAGTCAGGCAGGACGGTGAAGTTGATGCTTTCGGCAGCCTCCTGGGTGTGCAGTTGTCGCAGGTTGCCGTCCTTGTCGCGCCGCTTGTAGTCATAGATGCGGTAGGTGACATCCGAGGTCTGCTGGATTTCAGCCAGATAGCATCCGGCACCAATGGCGTGGATGCGGCCTGCAGGGATGAAGAAGCAATCGCCCTCATGGACGTTGTATTGAGCCAGTGCGTTGCAGATGGTGTCGTTGGCCACCATCTCCTTGTACTGCTCTGGTGTAATCAGCATCTTCAGTCCATTGTAGAGTTTGGCCGTAGGCTGTGAGTCCATGACGTACCACATCTCCGTCTTGCCACGGGGCTTTCCCTGCCGGTGGGCTATCTCGTCGGTGGGATGTACCTGGATGCTCAGGTCCTGATGGGCATCAATGAACTTGATGAGCAGGGGAAACTCGTCGCCAAAGCGCTGGTAGTTAGCTTCGCCAATCAGTTTCTCCTTGAGTGTTTTTACCAAATCGTTGAGATTCTGCCCGTCGCAGGGCGTCTCATTGCCGGGGACACCGCTGATCTGCCAGCTCTCTGTGCCCCAGATAAGGGTCTTCAATAAAGGTGTGAACTTATAGACTTTCACATTCTTAGTGTACATGAGTGTTTGGTATGTAGTTACTTTATATGATATACGTTTCGTTGCCGGCTTTTACTTAGTTGTCTTTCCAGAAGGCCCGTGTGAAGAGCACCAGCACCGACAGGATTTCCAGACGGCCTACAAGCATGAGGAACGAGCAGGTCCACTTGATGTGTACAGGCAGTTCGCCCCACGACAGCACGGGGCCTATCTCGGTGCTCAGCGAGGCTCCCACATTGCTGATACAGCTCAGGGCAATCACTGCGGAGTTGGTGTAGTCAATGCCTGCCATCACCATGATGGTGGCGGTGATGAGCACCATGAAGGTAAAGATGGCAAAGAATGCCAGCAGGGTGGAGAGTTTCTGTTGGGATACTGTCTGGCCGTTTACCTTGACAGGCAGTATGGCGTTGGGGTGGAGAATGCGTCGGAACTCATTGCGCAACACCTTGAAGACCATGACCAGACGGATGCATTTGAAGCCTCCCGTAGTAGACCCTGAACAGGCTCCGATGAACATCAGACAGCCCAGGACCACCCAGGTGATGCGTGGCCACATGGCAGCATCGTCGTTGAAGATTCCCGTGGTGGTCATGAAGGACACTACATGGAAGAGCGATGAACGGAAGGCCCGTTCCAGCCCATATCCGTTGCGGGTCATCAGCAAGTAGGCGATGAATGTGGTTGCTGCGGTAATGATAAAAAGGTAGAGCTTGAACTCGGAATTCTTGAGCAGATTGCCCACCTTGAACTTGAAGATAGCCATGTAGAGCATGGCAAAGTTGATGCCCGCCAGAAATTGGTACAGCACGGAAACGTACTCGATGGACGGGGAGTTGAAATAGGTGGTCGTGTCGTTATGGGTTGCAAAACCACCCGTAGCCGTGGTGGTCATGGCATAGTTGATGCTGTCGAACCAGTTCATGCCACAGGCGTAGAACGAAAGTACGCAGGCAACGGTCAGCCCCAGATAGATGGTCCAAATCCATTTGGCCATGGTTGACAGTCGCGGATGCATCTTGGAACGCATCGGGCCTGTGGCTTCGGCAGAGAATACTTTCACGCTGCCGTTGCCTACCATGGAGGGCAGAATGGCGATGGTGAAAAAGACGATTCCCAAGCCGCCTATCCACTGTGTCTGCGTGCGCCAATACAGGATGCCGTGGGGCAGCCATTCTACGTCGTTCAGGATGCTGGCCCCAGTGGTGGTAAAGCCGGACATGGTCTCGAAGAACGCATCGGTGACGTTAGGGATGTAGCCTCCGATGAGGAAGGGCTGCATACCGAAGAAGGTAAAGATAATCCAGCTGGCCGTGACCAGAAAGTAACTGTCGCGACGGCTGAGGTTGTTGGTGGCATTGCGCCCCAGGTATTTGAATACGAAGCCGACACTCACTGTCAGCAGAGTGGCTATGAGGAACGGCAACATGTCATCCTCGCCATAATACAAGGCTATGCCCACACAGATGGCTAGCATGGTGCCCAGCAGGAACAGCAGTGAGCCGATAATCTTGTATATGAGCGGGAAGTTTACCATAGCGTGTGCTCCTTGAAGTATTTCTCCACTTTTTTCAGGTTCTGCTCATGACAGAACACCATCACTGAGTCGCCAGCCTCAATCTGCGTGTTACCGTTGACCAGAATGCCCTGCCCGTTGCGTACCAGTCCGCCGATGGTGACACCGGTAGGCAGGCCGAGGTCCTTCACGGGACGTTTGGTTACACGTGCCCCCTTGGCGGCAGTAAACTCTGCCACGTCACTATCCACCAGCATCAGGCTGCGCACATTGCTGACATCGGCATCGAGCATCATCTGGTAGATGTGGCTGGCAGCCAGCGTCTTCTTGTTGATGATGGTGCCGATGTCCAGGCTTTCAGCCATGTCGACATAGTCCAGGTTCTCCACCATGGCTATCGTCTTGCGGACTCCCAGACGCTTGGCGGTCAGGCAGGCCAGAATGTTCGTCTCGGCATTTCCGGTCAGTGCCACAAAGGCCTGTGTATTCTGGATGCCCTCTTCCTGCAGCAGTCCCAAGTCACGTCCGTCACCATGGATAATCATCACGTCTTGGTCGGCCAGCTTCTCGTTGAGTTTCTCACAGCGTGCAGCATTCTGTTCGATGATTTTCAGGTTCATATAGTCTGGAGCCATCTTGGCCATTCGCACTGCCGTTCGTCCGCCACCCATCACGATGACGTTCTTGACATCAGCATAGTGCTCCTTGCCGCTGATCTGCCGGATATAGGGAATATACTCGCGTGTGGTCATGAAGTAGGCCAGATCGTTCTCCTGCAGCACGTCGTTACCACCGGGTATCAGTGCCTCACCATCCCGTTTGATGGCTACGATATGATAGGGGTCATCGGGGCCGCAGAGCGTTCGCAACGGCTGGTTCAGCACTTCACAGGTGTTGCGGAGCTTGATGCCCAGCATCACCAGATCGCCTCCGTTGACGTCCCAACGCTGGCGCACCCACGACATCTTCAGGCCGTTGACAATGTCTACCGCTGCCAGCACTTCAGGAAAAATCAGCGAGTTGATGCCCATTCGCTCGAAGAGTTCTTTGCGCGTAGGGTCCAGATATTCAAAGTTGTCGATGCGGGCCACCGTTTTCTTGGCACCTAAGGCATGGGCTATCATGCACGCATTCATGTTGCGGCTCTCGTCAGGAGTGACGCCGACAAAGAGGTCAGCATTCTCTACTCCTGCCTCCTTCATCGTGTTGATGCTGGTGGTGCGCCCTTGCAGCGTCATGATGTCATAACGGCTGTCAAGGTCGCCCAGACGGTTAGGGTCCTCGTCTATGAGCACGCAGTCCTGATGGTCGCGTGACAGCAGTTTCGACAGGTGAGTACCCACGGCACCTGCTCCGGCAATGATAATCTTCATAGTAGTTCTTGTATGGCTCGTTTGATGCTGTCTTTGTCTATGCCTACAATGGCCTGTAGCTCACTGACCTTGCCGTGCTCTACAAACTCATCGGGCAGTCCCAGGCGTCGGATGACGGGACTGTAGTCGTGCTCGCTCATCCATTCCAGTACGGCAGAGCCCATGCCACCGCTACGTACGCCATCCTCGATGGTGACCACCTTCTTGAAGCGACGGCCCACTTCGTGCAGCAACTCTTCGTCCAGAGGCTTCAGAAAGCGCAGGTCGTAATGGGCGATTCTGGACGACGGGTGGAGGGCATCCAGTTCGTCGATGGCCTGTGCTGCTGTATGGCCGATGGGGCCAATGGTTATCACAGCCACGTCCTCGCCGTCACGCAGCTTACGTCCTTTTCCTACAGGAATCTCCTCCAGCGGACAATGCCAGTCTACCAGCGTGCCGCGACCTCGTGGGTAACGGATGACGAAAGGTCCCTTGTCGGGCAATTGTGCCGTATACATCAGCCGACGCAACTCGTGTTCGTCCATGGGCGATGCAATGGTCAGATGGGGGATGGGACGCAGGGCCGCCATGTCGAAGGCCCCATGATGTGTAGGTCCGTCCTCGCCTACCAGTCCGGCGCGGTCCAGGCACAGGATGACGTTCAGCCGCAGGATGGCTACATCGTGGATGATATTGTCGTAAGCCCGTTGGGCAAAGGCACTGTATATGTTGCAGAAGGGAATCAGCCCTTCTTTGGCCATTCCTCCGGAGAATGTCACGGCGTGTCCCTCAGCAATGCCTACATCGAAAGTACGCTCGGGCATCTCCTTCATCATGATGCTCATCGAGCAGCCTGTGGGCATGGCTGGTGTGACGCCTACAATCTTCGGATTCTGGCGGGCCAGTTCCAGCAGCGTCTCGCCAAATACATCCTGATAGCGAGGTGGGGTGTTCTCCTTTTCTCCTTTTCTTTCCTCCTGTCTCACGCCAGTCTCCATGTCAAACCGTCCAGGCGCATGCCACACGGTGACGTCCTTCTCGGCGGGAGCATAGCCATGGCCTTTCTGCGTGTGCAGGTGTAGCAGCTTGGGCCCTTTCATGCCCTTCATTTGTCTCAGGATGCGTACCAGTGCTTTCACGTCGTGGCCGTTGAAGGGCCCGAAGTAGCGGATGTCCATGCCCTCGAAGACATTCTGCTGGTGCGAGATGGCTGATTTCACGGCATTCGTCAGACGAATCAGCCCACGGCGACGGTCATCCTCCAGTAGCCCTACCTTGTGCAGCCAGCGCGAAGCCCTGAAGCGCAGGGCGTTGTAAGTCTCGTTGGTAGACAGCGAAAGCAGATACTCCTGCATACCTCCTACGGCACGGTCTATCGACATGTTGTTGTCGTTCAGGATAATCAGGATGTCATTGTCCGACGAAGAAACGTTGTTCAGTCCTTCGTAGGCCAGACCGCCCGACATGGCACCGTCGCCGATGACGGCCACCACCTGCCGCTGCTTATTCTTGTCTGCAATTGCCATGCCCAAGGCAGCGGAAATACTGTTCGAGGCATGTCCGCACATGAACGTGTCATATTCGCTTTCCTCTGGTGACGGGAAAGGCTTCAGTCCGCCCAGTTTCCTATTCGTACAGAATTGTTCGCGTCGCCCTGTCAGAATCTTGTGGCCGTAGGCTTGGTGGCCTACGTCCCATACGATACGGTCTTCTGGCGTGTTGTAGACATAGTGCAAGGCCACCGTCAGTTCCACCACACCTAAGCTCGATGCCAGATGCCCCGGGTTGACAGACAATTCCTTGACAATGTCCTCGCGCAGCTCTTGACAGAGTTGTGGCAACTGGTCGACAGCCAGTTTTCTGAGGTCTTCAGGGTATTTGATGTCTTGTAATAATTCCACAGTGAAATATATTTTGAGTGCAAAGATAGTGCAATTTGTCCGATTGGCAAAATATTTTTGTTTTTTTCTTGGTTATTGCATAATTTCTTCATAACTTTGCAAGGCAATCACATGGAGAAATAACTAAAAACTCATGATATATATCGATTACCCTGCCAACCAGACACGGCGCCTTTCCTTTTATCTGGCGATGGAGGAGTATGTCGCACGGACGATGCCGCCTGGCGACTATTTCTTCATGTGGCAGGTGGCTCCCAGTGTGATCTTCGGGCGTAACCAGCAAATGGAGAGTGAGGTCAATGTGGACTACTGCAGACAGCATGGCATACAGTTGTATCGACGTAAAAGCGGTGGTGGCTGCGTCTATGCAGACCAGTCCAATGTGATGCTGTCATACGTGACTGCCGACGACCAGGTGGGTGTTGTCTTCCACCGTTTCCTCCAAATGATACTTCTGACACTCAGACAGATGGGTGTTCAGGCTACCAGTACCAGCCATAACGATGTGATGATAGGCGACCGTAAGGTCTGCGGGACCGCTTTCTATCACTTGCCCCATCGGAGCATTGTCCATAGCACGCTGCTCTATGACACCGACATGGACCACATGCTTAGCGCCATCACTCCCAGTGCGGACAAGCTTCAGAAAAAAGGAATCGAGAGTGTGCGCCAGCGCATTACGCTCTTGAAAGACCATGTGTCGCTGAACCTCGAAGAAGTGAAGGCACACATCCGCCAAACGCTATGTGATGACAACTGTCAGCTGACTGCAGATCAGGTGGCAGGCATAGAACAGCTGGAACAGCAGTATCTTAAAGATGAATTCATACATTTATTATAATATGGAACAAACTAACAGAAAAACTTGTCTTTACGACAAACACGTAGCCTTGGGGGCCCAGATGTCGCCCTTCGGAGGCTTTATCATGCCTATTCAGTACTCTAACATCGTCGATGAGCATCAGGCTGTCCGTCAGGCGTGTGGTGTCTTTGATGTCAGCCACATGGGCGAGGTGCTCATTACTGGGGCTGATGCCGAGCGTTATGTCAACCATATTTTCACCAATGACGTGAGGGATATGCCCGTGGGAAAGATTCTCTACGGTATGATGTGCTACGAAGATGGTGGCGTGGTGGATGACCTATTGATATATAAGATGGCAGCAGACCGTTTCTTCTTGGTCATCAATGCAGCCAATATCGACAAGGACTGGGCCTGGATACAAGAGCAGGCTGGAGGATTTAATGTCAGTTTAGAGCACCAGAGCGACTTGTATGGTGAGTTGGCTGTGCAGGGTCCGGAGGCAGAAAAGGTGATGGAAGAAGTGCTGGGCCTTCCCTGCAAGGAACTGACGTTCTACACCTTTAAGCAGTTGGACGATGTCATTGTCAGCCGTACGGGCTATACGGGTGAGGACGGTTTTGAGATTTACGCTACCCCTCAGTATATCAATGACTGCTGGGACCAGCTGATGGCTGCCGGTGTGAAACCTTGCGGCCTGGGTTGCCGTGATACCTTGCGCTTCGAGGTGGGACTGCCGCTCTATGGTGACGAGTTGTCTGCTGATATCACGCCTATAATGGCAGGCTTAGGCATCTTCGTCAAGTTGGATAAGCCGGAATTTATCGGACGTGACGCCTTGACTCGGCAAAAGGCAACCGGCCCGCAGAAGAAGTTGGTAGGCATCGAGTTGCAGGACAAGGCTATTCCCCGTCACGGCTATGCCGTATTAAAGGATGGTCAGCCTATAGGAGAAGTGACTACGGGCTACCACACCATTTCTACGGACAAGAGTGTCTGCATGGCTCTCATTGATGCCTCTTGCGCAGCGTTAGGAACGGAGGTGGAGATTCAGATCCGCAAGAAGACTTTCCCGGGAGTGGTCTGCAAAAAGCGTTTCTATGACAAACACTATAAGAAATAACAATATCAAGTAATAACTAAAAACAATCAAGAATTATGGCAAAAGTATTGGAGGGACTCTATTACAGCGAGTCGCACGAGTATGTGAAAGTGGAGGGTGAATATGGTTACATCGGCATTACCGACTATGCCCAACATGCCTTGGGCAATGTGGTGTATGTAGACATGCCCGAGGTAGACGATGAGGTCACGGCCGGCGAGGAGTTCGGTGCCGTAGAGAGTGTGAAGGCTGCGTCAGACCTGATATCGCCGGTAACAGGTGTGGTAGTCGAGGTGAACGAGGCTTTGGAAGACCAGCCGGAACTGGTCAATAACGATGCTTACGAGAACTGGATTATCAAGGTGACCATTGCCGATGCTTCAGAGCTGAACAACCTGATGGATGCCAAGGCATACGCTGCTTTTTGTGAAAAATAACATTCAGTGTCTACCATGTTCAAGTATTTTCCTCATACCGAGGCGGATATTCAAGTGATGTTGGAGAAAGTCGGGTGCAAGAGCCTGGACGATCTCTATGCCCAGATACCTGAGGACATCCGCTTTCGTGGTGACTATGACATACCCTTGAGTGCCAGTGAACTGGAGGTACGGCAGGCTTTCCAACTGTTAGGTTCCAAGAATCGCCAATTGGTATGCTTTGCCGGCATGGGCGCCTACGACCACTATACCCCCAGCGTGATTCCTAACCTGCTGTCACGCTCGGAATTCCTGACCAGTTACACACCGTATCAGGCAGAGATTTCACAGGGTACGTTGCACTATATTTTTGAGTATCAGTCTATGATGGCCGAGTTGACGGGCATGGATGTTTCCAATGCTTCCATGTACGACGGTGCAACGGCTACGGCAGAGGCCATGATGATGGCTGTGGCTGCTGGCAAAAAGGCCGACAAGGTGCTGGTATCTGCCGGCTTGAATCCAAGAACCCGCGAGGTCCTTGACACCTATGCTCTTCATCAGGGAATAGAGTTGGTAACGATTCCTTTGACTGACGGCACCACAGACCTGTCAACTCTCAACTCTCAACTGTCAACTCTTTCCGGTGTCGCTGGTGTCATTGTCCAGCAGCCCAATGTCTATGGCATTGTGGAAGACTTCACGGGCTTTGCTGATGCCTGCCATGAGCACAAGGCACTGTTGGTGATGGATAGTGTGGCAGCAGACCTTGCCGTGCTGAAGACGCCGGGCGAGTGGGGGGCTGATATCGCTGTCGGCGACGGACAGTCGCTGGGTATTCCCCTGTCGTTTGGAGGTCCCTATGTGGGCTATATGTGCTGCACGGAAAAGCTAATCCGCAAGATGCCGGGACGCATTGTCGGCAAGACGGTTGACAATCGGGGCCAGCGTGCCTTTGTGTTGACGTTACAAGCTCGCGAACAGCATATCCGTCGTCAGAAGGCTACTTCCAACATTTGTTCTAACCAGTCGTTGATGGCGCTCTTTGTAACCATGTATATGGCCTTGATGGGGCGCGAGGGTGTGAAGGAGGCGGCAGAACGTTCTTATGCGGCAGCCCACTATCTGTGTGACGAACTGCAGAAGACGGGACGCTTCCAGTTGGTTTACCAGAAACCTTTTTTCAATGAGTTCTATGTGAAGTACGATGGTGACGTCAATACGCTCTATCAGCGTTTCATTGACGCTGGCATGTTGGGTGGCATCCGCTTGGAGGAAGGCATTCTCTTTGCGGTCACCGAGAAACGTACCAAGGAAGAAATTGATAACCTTATAAAAGTAGCAGCCCTATGAACAACCGATTGTACGGAAACCTGATTTTCGAACTCTCACATGAGGGCCGTCGGGGCTATAGTCTGCCTCGTAACAAGTTCAGTCAGTACGAAGTACCTGCAGAGTTGCGCCGCAAGGAAGACGCCCAGTTGCCTGAGTGTGACGAACTGACCGTTGTCCGTCACTATACCAATTTGTCACAGAATAACTTTGGTGTAGACAACGGCTTCTACCCGTTGGGTTCTTGTACCATGAAGTACAACCCCAAGATCAACGAGGAAATGGCTGCTCTTCCTGAGTTCCAGAACCTGCATCCTTTGCAGCCTGCCAATACCACGGAGGGTGCACTGGCTGCCATCAAGATGTTGGAGAAGATGCTTTGTGCGCTGACGGGCCTTGCTCATTTCACCTTCAAGCCCTATGCCGGTGCCCATGGTGAACTGACGGGCTTGATGGTCATTGACAATTATCACCGTTCGCGTCACGACATGCAGCGAAAGAAGGTGATAGTACCCGACTCTGCTCATGGGACCAATCCTGCTTCGGCTGCCGTCTGCGGACTCGACATCGTCGAGGTGAAGAGCGGAGCCGACGGTCTGGTTGATTACGATGACCTCGTTCGGTTAGTAGAGCAAGAAGGCCCTAACATCGCTGCCATGATGATGACCAATCCTAATACGTTGGGACTCTTCGAACGGCAGATTCCGGAAATTGCCAAGCTGATTCACGGGTGTGGTGGCCTGATGTACTACGATGGAGCCAACCTGAATCCTATGCTGGGTGCTTGTCGTCCGGGGGATATGGGTTTTGACGTGATGCACATCAATCTGCACAAGACTTTCTCGACGCCTCATGGCGGCGGTGGCCCGGGCAGCGGCCCTGTCGGTGTGCGTGAGGGACTGCAGGAGTTCTTCCCCGTGGTGTCGCCCTATCATGGCAACTTTGCTGTCATGCTGCGTGCCTTGGCGTATATCCTGACCTTAGGCCGTGACCGTGTAAAGGAAGTGGGCCCCTTGGCTACGCTCAATGCCAATTATATCAAGGAGTCGCTGAAGGATGTCTATGAGTTGCCTATTGGCGGTTTTTGCTGTCATGAGTTCGTGTTTGACGGACTGAAAGAGAAGTCAACGGGTGTTACCACGATGGACGTAGCCAAGCGCTTGCTGGACTATGGCTATCATGCGCCGACCATCTATTTCCCGCTGTTGTTCCACGAGAGTCTGATGGTAGAACCTACGGAGAACGAGTCGTTGGAGACGCTGGACGGCTTCATCAGTGTGATGCGCCGTATAGCCGAGGAGGCTAAGACGGATCCGGATGTGGTCAAGTCTGCTCCTCACAACACGCCTATAGGCCGTGTGGACGACGTGCTGGCCGCCAAGCATCCCGTGGTAACCTATAGACAGTTGAGAGCTGAAAGTTATGAAGACCTGTGACTTATTGATTATCGGTGCGGGGCCTGGTGGCTACCGCGCCGCTGAATATGCCGCCAAGCAGGGCTTGCTGGTGACCATTGTCGAGCAGCAGGAGGTTGGAGGTACGTGTCTCAACCGGGGCTGCATACCCACCAAGACCTATGTCCATAGTGCCACCTTCGCTGAGGCCGTCGAACGTCAACAGCAGGTGGTCGGGCAGCTTCGAAGTGGGGTAGAGGGCATCCTATCCGCACCGGACATTACCCTGCTCCGGGGCCATGCCTCGTTCTTGGATGCCCACACCGTTTCCGTCGGCGGCGACACTGTCTCCGCAAAGAACATCATCATAGCCACTGGCAGCACCGCCAAGCTTCCCCCCATTGCCGACATTGACGACCCTCGTGTGGTCACCAGTACCGAACTGCTGCAAATGACACGGCAACCCCGGCGGCTCTGCATCATCGGTGCGGGAGTCATCGGCATGGAGTTCGCCTCAGTGTTCAACCGCTTTGGCAGCGAGGTCACCGTCATCGAGTTCCTGAAGGAGTGTCTGCCCATGATGGATAGTGACATTGCCAAGCGCTTGCGTAAGCTGATGGAAAAACGTGGCATCACCTTCCGCATGAAAACTGCTGTGCAGCAACTGGCCGACATCGATGCCGACACCATTCTCGTCGCCACAGGCCGTCAGGCCAACACCGACGGGCTGAACCTGCCGGCTGCCGGCATCACACCCGATGCCCGTGGCTTCATTCCCGTAGACGACAACCTGCAGCACACCAGTCAACTGTCACCTCTCTACGCTATCGGCGACGTCAACGGCCGTCAGCTGTTGGCACACGCTG
>CAMOWH010000037.1:0-20417 GCA_946628315.1 uncultured Prevotella sp. | reverse complement strand
ATGCTGAGGCAGAACAGATAGACGAACATGATGATGTTGGCGCAATATGTTCGTGCGGCGAGTGCCTCGTTGCTGATTTGGTTGATAAAGTATGTGACGACGACCTGCGACAGGTTATAGCTGATGTTCTCGCTCATGGCCGGAATGCCGATAAAGAGCAGGTTGCGCAGTTCCAGCCAGGGCATCGGGCGGAAATAGCTGAGCGGGAAGCGGGGAATGTGCTTGCGGAAATGGATGACTCCCAGCAGCACCGTGGCTACGGCACGACTCGCCGCCGTGGCAATGGCCGCCCCCTCGACACCCAGTTGCGGGCAGCCCAGCCGCCCGAATATCAGCGCATAGTTGCCCACGATGTTGACCACGTTTACAATACCCGTCACCACCATCGGATACGTCACCTTGCCCGCACTGCGCAGCGAGGCAGAGAACGTCAGCGACAATGCCTGGAAGAACGACAACACTCCCGTCACCCGCAGATAGATGCTCGCGTCACCCATCAGCTCAGGCCGCACACCCATCATCAGCAGCAGTTCCTCGGCAAAGACATAGAGCAGTGCGCTCACCGTCAGCCCCAGCATCAGATTGACCACCAGGGCCACGCCCACCACCTGGACCAGCCGTTTCCTCAGCCCCGCACCGATGTACTGGGCACAGATGATGGCGGCTCCCATCGAGAAGAACTGATAGACCAGAAACACCAGCGACATCAGCTGGTTGTCCAGCCCCACAGCCGCAACACTGTTGTCGCTGTAACGGCTCAGCATCACCGTGTCCACGGCGCCAAGCATCATCACCAGGGCCATCTCGATGAACACAGGGATGGTGAGCACCCTCAGTTGTCGTTTCAACGACTGTTCAGCCATCAAAGTCTGTTATCTGACGGCACGGATGCAGCGTCCGCTGAACCGGTTGCTGGCAAAGTTGCCGTAGTGGACTGCGATGTCGTCAAACCTGAATTCCAGACACCAGACCTTGTTGGGATTGGCCGTGTAAAGGGTTGACGACCAGTAGACACCATAGATGGCGCGGAACTGTATGCCGCCATAGTAGCGGAAGCCCGTGATGGGCAGGAAGATGGACTTGCCCGTCTTCTTGCCCGTTACCTTATATCCGTTGACACCGTCCTTGGTGGTCCACTCCCACTTGCAGTTGTCCGGGTTTACCAGCTCGTCGAACTCGGCCTCGGTGGGTATACGCCACTCTTCGCCCCAGTTGGCACGTGCGGCATCGTCAGACGCATCGAGCTGTGACTTCCTGTCGGTAGTAGAATACTTGGTCAGAAACTGCGTCTTTCCCCTACTCCACTGGTACGAGTCCCACGAGTAGAAGTTCTTGGGCTTGGTCTCTCCCCATGCGAAGTACGTACCGAAGTCCGAGGGCTTCTTGGCTCCCACATTGACGTTGGCCCACTTCACACTAAGTCCCAAGTCGACAGCCTCCACTCCCTCAGGAGCACTGTCGTCCGAGTCCGTCACATTCACCTTGGCACTGCACACCGTCCAGCAGGACATCACGGTGAGCGCCATCATCAGAATCTTCTTCATATATCCTAATATTATATTGTTACTTCACGATGACCTTTTCGGCCGTTGTCCATTTATTCCAGCTCGAAGGGGCCGGTGGGGACCGTGCGCTTGAGGACTTCAAGCTGAAGGTCGACACCAGGTATCACACCGTGACTGCGCAGCACGGTTTCCACCGTCTTGCGAGCCAGCTCGGGATGGTTGTTCTCTTCGCTGAGATGGCAGAGCCAGACGTGCTGCAGGAAGTCGGACATGTTGTCAACAACAGCTTGTGCACACGTCATGTTGGACAGATGACCCGTGCCTGAGAGTATGCGCTCCTTGAGAAACTGGGGATACGGGCCGCTCATCACCATCTCTGTGTCGTGGTTGGCCTCGATGACCAGATGGCGGGCCCGCTGGATGTAGCACTTCATGTCGTCTGTGACCTCGCCGGCATCGGTGATGAGACAGAAATTGGTGCCTCCGGCCTCGATGAAGTAGCCTGCATTGTCGCTGCTGTCGTGAGGTACGTTGAAGGGAGTTACCAGAAAGTCGCCCAGCTGGTAGCTCTGTCCTTTCTCGATGGTACGGGCCATGTCGGCTGCTACTTTCTGGGCAACGCAGTAGTTGCGGTTGATGCCGGCGTGAACCTTGGCAGTAGCATAGACAGGACATTGGTAGTCGTGGCTGAAGGAGCCTACGGACTTGATATGGTCAGCATGGTCGTGGGTGACGAGCACGTGGTGTATCTGACTGAGGTTGACCCCATACTCGCGACAGGTTTTCTTCAGCCCGCGCAACCCTACCCCAAGGTCTATGAGCAAGGCGTCGTCAGGCGTCTGAAGCAAGTAACAGTTTCCACTGCTTCCACTACCAAATGATAAGAATCTCAACATAGTTTGTTTAATTTTCCTGCAAAGGTACGAAAATAAATCGAGAATGGAGAAGAGGAATAGAAAATTATTGTTTATCTTTGCAGCATGAAACATTTAAAGCTGATGATTGGTCTGCTGCTGCTCACGGGTTGCGGTGAAACGGCGGAAAATGACGATGCAGCCCGCAAGGTGGTTGAAGCATGGGGTGACGCTTACTTCAACTGCGACTATCACGAGGCCGGACAGTATGTGACGGAGGAGAGCGGCAAGTGGTTGCGCTTTGCAGCGTCGAACACAACGCAGAGCGACCTGGAACTGTTGCAGAACCAGAACGCGACGGTGAAAGCCGGCGACTGTTTCAGCGCAGCCTCAGACACGTTGCGCGTAGTTCGCCTGAAAGTAGAAAACTATCTGAGCCCGACGGCACTGGGTGAAGCATCGCGCCAGGAAGCGGAGGGTGTGTTCGAAGTGACGGTGGTGAAGCGTGCCAACGGCTGGCAGGTCAGAATGGAAGGCCTACCGCGAAGTGAAAAGCAAAGTCGCGACTGAACTTAGGATAGACGATGGGGAAGTGCTCACGGCTGTTCTCGTAGACAGGATTGACCGCTTTCATACCCATATCGAAACGGAGGATAAAGAAATCGAAATTGAATCGGAAGCCCAGTCCGTAGCTGACAGCCAGCTGCTTCCAGAAATCTTTCAGGCGGAACTGTCCACCGGGCTGTTCTTCATGGTCGCGCAGGTTCCAGATGTTGCCGGCGTCCACAAACAGGGCACCACCGAGTTTCCAGAACAGATGAGCACGATATTCCAGATTGACGTCGAGTTTCATTTCGCCCGTATGAATCAGGAAATTGTATCCTTCGCCTCCACTGTCGAATCCGCCAGGCCCCAAGCTTCGTACGCTCCATCCGCGTAAGCTGTTGGCACCACCCGTGAAGTAGGTCTTCTCGAACGGCAGCAAGGTAGAATTGCCATAAGGATAAGCCAGGCCCAGGCCAAAGTGGAAGACGAGCTGGTTGCGGTAGTCCAGTTGGAAATTACGCGTAAAATCAAAATCGCCCCTGACAAACTGTGCGAAAGCCACATTGAGGAATGTCCGCTCACCGTCATCGTTCTTCTTAAAGTCAAAGGCACTGCCCAGCAGGCTCAGCAGGTTACCGCCGGTCTCGAAATTGGTCTTAATGGCATAGATACCATTATTATAGGTCCAGCGAAGACCGGTACGCATGATGAACAGGTCCTGATAGTTGAAGACCAACAGTGCGTTACGGATGCCGGTTCCTGATAAATATTCATCTTTAAACTTTTCGCTGACCCAAGGCATGGTGATGAAGTTCAGGGCAAGCAGATCGAGCTGATAGCGGTCATGCCGGCTGGGGTCGTTCCACTTATAACGCCAATCTACAGAGAACACACGCCGCAGGAACTCGGGACGGTTCTGCAAGTCATAGAGCAGCGACACCTCGCTGTTGGCAATGATGCGCTGGCGGAAGGACTGTGACAGGAAGGGCGCAATAAAGCGCGGGAAGGAGAGTTTCGTCTGCAGACTATATTCCAGGAAATTGGAATTGGAATATCCTTCGAGTCCGCGGATGGCTTCGAAAGCACCACGAAGCTCAATGCTCAGCGACTCAGAACCACGGAACAGGTTGCGGTTCTGATAGGTCAGCGACGCTGCTGCACCAAGGTCGCCTGCCGTATTGGTGCCTTCGGGTTGGAAGGAGATGGTGGAGGGCTTGTTGGTGCTGATGGTAATATCGCAGTCAAGCAGGGCTGAGTCAGGATGTTCTCGCAGGGAGATGTTCGTATAGCGCACGGCTCCCAGACGGCCAAAATGGTTGTAGGTGTTCTGCATGTTGCTCGATGAATACAGCTCGCCCTGGCGAATAAAGGTATTGGCATTCAGCACACTTGGCCTGAGATGAATCAGCGTATCGGTGTTTTCACGATTGCCGCTATGGAAGCGCACCTGATTGATGGCGTACTGCTGGTGGGGCACATCCGCGATTTGCCCGTTACGATAGCGATGGAGTACCAGCGTAAGGTCTATATCGGTAGTGCCAGGCACCGAGTCGGCACGGAAGGAGATAAAGTCCTTGTTGAAACGGTAATAGCCCTGATTGGTCAACGTCTGGGTGATGCGTTTACGCTCTGCCTCGAGGTTGTCAACATTGAACTTCATGCCGGCATGAAGCCCGCGATTCTGTGCGTCATCCATGCAGAGCAGGCGGGCAATGGCTGTATCCTGAATGTCATAGTCTACGTGTCGCAGATAGAATGACGGCCCTGGACGGAGCAGGTAGATGGTACGTATCTTCTTGCCCCTGATGTCGTTGTAGACGCTGACCGAAGAGCGTAAATAGCCCTTGTTCTGCAACTGCTGGTTGATGCTAAGCATGGACAGGCTTGTCTGCAAAGAGTCATAGAGTACCGGAGCCTCACCAATGGAGCGCAGCGTGCGGTTAATCCACCGAGTGGTGTCGCGGCCAGACAGCGAATAGGTATAGAGGGGAATCTTCAGAGCCGAGAACCAACGGGAATTACCCCTTTGGCGCACAAAAGCCTTCAAGTCAGCAGGTACCACATCGCGCCGGGCACTGTCGGTAACAACCTTTATACGGTCCAGCAAATAGTGCCCCTCAGCGACGAATTTCGTCTCTGAACAGGCTGCCAATAACAGGACGGCTATTAGTGGTATAATGAACTTGATGCGCATTTTCGTGCAAAATTACGAATAATTTTCGTAACTTTGCGCTCAAAGATTGCAAAAATGTAAAAAATATGATATCCAAGAACCAAATGAAACTCGTCCGCTCGCTGGAGCTGAAGAAAAACCGCAAGCGTGAAAACCTGTTTGTGGCCGAAGGACCTAAGGTAGTTGGCGACCTGTTGCGAGGCGGGTATACCCCCCACTCCATCTTCTCTACCGGACAGCAGATAGAGGCCGGCGGCAGACGCTACGAGGTGCAGAACGTGACGGAAGACGAACTGCGCAGAATCAGTTTCCTGCAACATCCACAGGAGGTATTGGCTGTGCTGGAGATACCGGAAGAAAGAAACAATGTCGCCAAGCCTTATGACTCAGAACTGGTTCTTGCGTTGGACGGTGTGCAGGACCCGGGAAATATGGGTACCATCATCCGCATAGCCGACTGGTTTGGCATTGGCACCATCTACTGCTCACTGGATAGTGCTGACGTCTATAATCCCAAGGTGGTACAGGCCACGATGGGCAGCCTGGCGCATGTGCGAATAGAATACGGTAATCTGCAGGAACTGATACAGCAGGCCCAGTGTCCTGTATACGGAACGTTGCTGGACGGACAAAACATCTATGAGCAGCCGCTGACCAAGAACGGCATCATCGTGATGGGTAATGAGGGGAATGGTATTTCGCCAGCCATCCGTGAACTCGTCACTCATCGGCTGCTGATACCCAACTACCATCAAGACAGCGAAACGGCAGAGAGTCTGAACGTGGCTATTGCTACCGCCATCACCTGCGCCGAGTTCCGTAGGCGATAAAAGGAATACACCCAATGTTACGACTGAAGGCAGGTGACTTCTCGACAATGTTGAAGTTGTAAATGAAATTGTCCTCGTCAATCGTCTCGAAGTGCTGTTTGCCCTGCAAGGTATCTTTAGGCGTCTCCCAGATGATGCGCTGGAAACGATCCGCGTCATCAATGCTGTCAGTGCGCAGCAGGCAGTCAGCAAAATAGTAGTCGCAAACGGGTTCTTCCTCCTGATGTTGCTGGCCCATGACGACATCAGCATCGTAGCCAGTCACAAGGGTGTTGGTACACAACAGCATCATAGGCTGTTCAGAGCCCATGAAACTTAAAGCAGCACCCCGATTGGCAGAGAACGGAAAGAATTGTGCCAGCGTACAGTGGTCTACTGCTGCCTGACAGCCTTCGAAGGAAAGGCAGTCGCCTGCAGTATTGGCCACCAAACAGTAGCTAAGCGTCACCTCGCTATCGTGAGCCATCACTCCCACGCCGCCACTGTTGTATATGGCCGTACGGACAAGCGAAAGCTCAGTGCTGTCACATTGGACAGCATCGATGGCATTGCGGATCTCGCAATTAGTCAGTTCATTGTATTCAGAGGACGAGCAAATGGTAATGCCGTCCCATTGGGAGGGAATGCGGTCGTATGGAAGATAGTCGAACATATGGTCAAGACGATCTCCACGAAAGAGACAGTTGTCAGCCATCAGCCTTCCGGCGACCAAGATTCCGGCTCCATCGTGGAAATAGAGATCGGTATTGCGCAGGGTCAGCGTTGCATTTTCCTCAACGGTAATGCCGCCGCCATAGAAGATGATGGGCTTAGAGGATTCTATGACAGTATCGCGTAGGATGTCAAGATTGGTGACCTTCAGTGCATCCCAGCTATAGGTGCGCAGGTTGATGCGCTGTTCTACCCCACTCTCAAGCGTCAGCAACAGGTTGTCCTCTACCAACTGAGGATCCTGAGAATGATTCTCATGGGTAGTCACCTCGACAAAGACAAGGATGCTGTCCCCCTTGCGCACCTCAAAGTCTGTAGCCACAGGATTGAGGTATGTTCCGTCAATATTGACACGATAGCCCGACTGCGTACCACGCTCCAGACGCGCTGTCTGAATGCGGATACCGTCTGACGAATTGTTATGAATCCACAGGGTTCTGGTGGACGAGGGTACCGTACTGAACAGGGTATCGAAACGAATGGTGTCTTCCTCAAATGTCAATCGGTTACCCGACGATGCCGAGAAGGAGTCGTTGTCCGTACATGCTGTCAGCAGGGCAGCAACCAAAAGCGTAAAAAAGAAAAGTCGTCTTACCATACAATAGATAAAACGACTTTTTTACGGGTTTATTGCCTCTGAGGCTGTTCCACCCTTCAGGATTTTACTTTTTTACCTTTTTACTTGCCGAAGTAGCGCTTCAGCAGTCCTGCGAAACCTGCACCGTGACGAGCTTCGTCCTTGGCCATTTCGTGAACGGTGTCGTGAATGGCGTCAAAACCGGCTGCCTTGGCATTCTTGGCAATGCGGAACTTATCCTCGCAGGCACCAGCTTCGGCTGCTGCACGCTTCTCCAGGTTGGTCTTGGTGTCCCACACACACTCGCCCAGCAACTCAGCAAAACGGCTGGCGTGGTCTGCCTCCTCGAAGGCGTAGCGCTTGAAAGCCTCGGCAATCTCAGGATAACCCTCGCGGTCAGCCTGACGAGCCATTGCCAGATACATGCCAACCTCGCCACACTCACCGTTGAAGTGGTTGCGCAGGTCCTGAATCATTTCCTCTGACACACCCTCGGGCTTGCCGTCACCAATCTTGTGAACAGTAGCGTAGGTCATGTCGGCATCGTCTTTCAGTTCAGAGAACTTGGAGGCAGGAGCCTTACAGATGGGGCACTTCTCGGGAGCAGCATCGCCTTCGTAGATATATCCACAAACGGCGCAAATAAATTTCTTCTTCATAGTCTCAAAAGTATTTGTTTAGTTAGTAAAATGAATTCTTTTCGCAAAGATACAAAGAAAAAATAAACCCCGCAAATGTTTTGCAGGATTTATTTTCGACAGATGCACTATTTAGTTTTTTTCCATTTTGCAGGGATTGTCGTTGGTGCGATACTTCTGCAGCAAAGGAATCTCCTTGCACAGAGCATCAGCCAGTCGGCTGGCCACCTGATGGGCCCCCCAGATGTTGTAGTGCGTATTGTCCTGGCGGCCCTTGGGAAGTGCCGGATGCTCACCAGGCTTGTACCACATATGGAGTTTCTTGGAGCCTTCTACACCCAGCGACTGCTCCAACTCGGCAGTAATCTGATTGGCATCAACGAAATGACAATTCATACGCTGTGCAACGTCACGTGGCGCAACTCTGTACAATCCGTGGGTGTCAACCAGCGAGTCACCCTCTACCTGTTTGGGAGCATCCTTGAAAGTGGTGTTGCGCAGTGCCTCGTCATCATCATTCTTGGCCGCCTTCACAGCAAAGTTGCGGCGTACCACAGGATTCATCAGCACGGGAATGCCACCCTGCTCGCGTGTTTCACGAACAAACTTGGCCAGGTTGTAGTCAAACGTTGAACCCGGGTCAGTATGACGGTCAGCTTTAGGCTTCTCGTCGTTGTGGCCGAACTGGATGATGACATAGTCGCCAGGCTTGATGAGTGAGCGGACCTTCTCCCAGCGCCCTTCGTTGATGAAGGACAGCGAGGAACGTCCGTTGACGGCATGATTGTCGACACGGATGAAGTGCTCGTCAAAGTAGCACTGTAAGGCCATACCCCACCCTCGTTCAGGTGAACCGGTAGACAAGTCCTTCTTAGCTGCAGTAGAGTCACCGATGACAAAGACGGTGGTCACTTTCTCCTGAGTCATTGACGTCAGCACAAAGACAGCCAAAGCGGCAAGCAAGAATTTCTTCATATTACAATCTCCTAATTTCTCAATTTCTCTATGACTTCCTCTGGTGCCAACATCTGCTGCTCCCCCGTTGCCATATTCTTCAGTGTCAGTTTGCCTTCCTTGATTTCATTCTCGCCAGCCAGTGCCACAAAGGGAATCTGCTTGGCATTGGCATAGGCCATCTGCTTCTTCATCTTGGCAGCATCAGGGAAAATCTCGGCACGAATGCCTTGCGCGCGAACATTATTTATTATGGGCAGGCAGTAAGCAGTCTCCTGATCACCAAAGTTGATGAACAGCACCTGCGTAGCGGTGACTGAGTCTTTTGGATAGAGGTCGAGTTGGTTGAGGACGTCGTAGATGCGGTCGGCACCAAACGAGATACCGACGCCCGAGAGACCTGGCATACCGAAGATACCAGTCAAGTTGTCGTAACGTCCACCGCCGGTGATGGATCCAATCTGCACATCCAGTGCCTTCACTTCAAAGATGGCCCCCGTATAGTAGTTGAGGCCACGAGCCAGTGTGAGGTCGAGCTGAATCTCATTTTTCAAACCGGTTGTCTTCAGCACATTCAGAATAAATCGGATTTCCTCTACGCCTTTCAGACCTGTCTCGCTGTCTTTCAGCACTTCGGCAATGGTGGCCAGTTTCTCGTCGTTCGTACCGCTGAGCATGATGATGGGTTGCAACTTTGCAATCTGCTCTTCCGACAGTCCGTCCTCGCGCAGTTCTGCGTTCACGTTGTCAATGCCAATCTTGTCCAGTTTGTCAATAGCAACAGTAATATCCACAATCTTGTCTGCCGCGCCTATAACCTCTGCAATGCCAGACAGAATCTTACGATTGTTCATCTTAATCTGAACACGTATTCCGAAACGCGAGAAGACGGTATCGACAATCTGCATCAGTTCCACCTCGTTGAGCAAGGAATCAGAGCCTACCACATCAGCATCACACTGATAGAACTCGCGGTAGCGTCCTTTCTGCGGACGGTCAGCACGCCATACGGGCTGAATCTGATAGCGCTTGAAAGGCAACTGCAATTCCTCGCGGTGCATGACCACATAGCGGGCGAAGGGCACTGTCAAGTCATAGCGTAAACCCTTTTCACACAGCTTGGCAGCCAGATGCAGGGAGTTACGCTGCCGCAGTTCCTCGTCAGTGGTTTTAGACAGAAAGTCGCCCGAGTTCAATACTTTGAAGAGCAGTTTGTCACCCTCTTCGCCATACTTGCCCATCAGTGTCTGCAGGGTTTCCATGGCCGGCGTTTCAATCTGCTGGAATCCATAGAGTGCATACACCTCACGGATGGTGTTGAAAATATAGTTGCGCTTGGCCATTTCTATGGGGCCGAAGTCGCGTGTTCCTTTGGGAATACTGGGTTTCTGTGCCATTTACTTGCGAACAATGGTTTGTGCACGGTCGGGACCAATGCTGATAATCTTAATAGGAGTCTCGAGTTCCTTCTCCAGGAACTTGATGTAGTCGCTGAACTGTTTCGGGAACTGTTCTTCGCTGGTGAACTGTGTCATATCAGTCTTCCAACCAGGCAATTCCTGATAGACGGGCTCAATACCCTTCTCAATATCATAGGGGAAATCGCGTGTCTCTACGCCGTTCACCTTATATGATGTGCAGGCCTTGATGGTGTCAAAGCCGTCCAGCACGTCGCTCTTCATCATGATGAGCTGTGTGACACCGTTTACCATGATGCTATAGCGCAGCGCTACCAAGTCAATCCAACCGCAACGGCGCTCACGACCGGTTACTGCACCATACTCATGCCCCAGGTCACGAATCTTCTTGCCTGTCTCGTCAAACAGTTCTGTGGGGAACGGGCCGGCACCTACACGTGTGCAATAGGCCTTCATGATACCGTACACCTCACCAATCTTGTTGGGACCGATGCCCAAGCCCGTACATGCTCCTGCACAAATGGTGTTTGAGGAGGTAACGAAAGGATAGCTTCCGAAGTCCACGTCGAGCATCGTACCCTGAGCACCCTCACAGAGAATACTCTTGCCGGCACGCAAAGTCTTGTTGATCTCGTGCTCAGAATCTACCAGATGGAACTGACGCAGGTAGTCAATGCCTTTGAGCCACTTCTGCTCTACCTCGTCAATGTTATATTCAAATCCTAACGACTTGAGGATGGCCTCATGACGGGCTTTGTGGGCGGCATACTTCTCCTCGAATCCGTCAAGGATATCGCCAACACGCAAACCGTTACGACTGATTTTGTCGGTATACGTCGGGCCGATTCCCTTGCCTGTCGTACCCACCTTGTTCTTACCCTTCTGGGCCTCGTAGGCAGCATCCAGCACGCGGTGTGTAGGCATGATGAGGTGAGCCTTCTTCGAGATGTGTAAGCGTTCCTTCAACTCGTGGCCACTGGCCTCCAGCGCCATAGCTTCTTCCATGAAGAGGTCCGGTGCCAGCACTACGCCATTGCCGATGATGTTCACCTTGCCACCCTGGAAAATACCTGAAGGGATGCTACGAAGCACATACTTCTGTCCTTCGAACTCCAATGTGTGACCGGCATTCGGTCCACCCTGAAAGCGAGCTACCACATCATACTGCGGGGTCAGCACATCGACCACCTTACCTTTTCCTTCGTCGCCCCACTGAAGCCCCAGCAGGACATCAACTTTTCCTTGATTCATTTGTTTATGTGTTATTATTAACTTTTCGACTGTTTTCGCTTACTCGCCTGTCTGGTCATCTGAGCCTGACAGGAACTGCAGATGCCGTAGACATAGAGTGAGAAGCCATCTTTACGGAAACGTCTCAGATGCAGTGCCCCAATGGCATCGTTAATTTTCTTCGACTTAAATTCCGTCACCTTGCCACACACCGTACATATCTGGTGGCTGTGGCTGTTGTTGTCATAGCACGCCTCGTATTTTGTCGACCCCTGGAAGCGGTGGCGTATCACCAATCGCAGCTCCATAAAGAGTTTCAGCGTGTTGTACAAGGTCGCTCTACTGACGGGAAAACGCTCCTCGTCGTTTAACTTTTCACCCAGCTCGTCCAGCGTGAAATGCCCGTCAATGCTGTAGACAGCATCCAATATGGCAAAGCGCTCCGGAGTCTTGCGCAGGGTGTTCTGCTCTAAATAGTTGGACAGGATATTCCTGACCGTTAACTTTACATTATCTTTCATTTTATGTGGTTAAATGGTATAAAACCGCACAAAATTACTACTTTTTCTTCAGAATACGGCAATAATAATTTAAAAAAGTTCTAAATTGATGCTTTTAAGTGCACTTTTTGCCATTCTTTCGTACATCAGCCCCAGTTCTGCGAACCTTGTCACACTCTGCAGGGCTGCTTTACGTACAGACATAAAGGGTCCTTGGAGGGCAGAAAGTGACTGATCCAGAAATTCGTTGATGCCGCGTTCGTTGGGTTCCTGATGGTTCATGAACAGGCGGGTCAGTACATGGAAGCCACACAACTGGTCGTACTCACGTTCGCTGGCTATCCACCGAAAAGCCTTCTCTGGCGCGTATGGCAGATACTGCCACAAGTGGAAAGCCGTCAGCTCAGCCATCTCCTGCGAGGGCATTTGCTCCATCCAGATATCGCACACCTCAGGCAGCATTTGGTCAGCAGGCATCAACAGCGTAGCCAGAATCTTGCATTCACGCACGTCCTCTTTCCACAATGCAATTGCCAAGTCGTAGTCTTTCCCTATCTCGTCCGCCATCTCGCGCAGACGAGGCAGCGTGGCACCCCAGTTCAACTTATAGTCAACACCCTTGTCGCGCATCGACTTTGCTACAGCACCGTCCATCATCTGGGGGAACGACTGCTTGATTTCCTTTACTCTCTCCCTGACATCCATCTCCATTTCTTAATCTCTAAATCAAGGTGGCATATTCGGAACTATAGCGCAACATTTGGTGTGCATAGCTTTCGGAATAGTTCAGTTGTATGTCGCAGATTTGGTGCTGCTCGTCATAGACAGGGAGCAACTGGGGATTGAGAAATCCTTTGTATGGTGCCAGATTCAGTTTCTTGTAACGCTCCAGCACCTCGGCATGAAGTCGGACATCTACCTTGACAGCATACCGTTCCACCAGTTGACGGGCAGCCTCGTAGTCGCCTTCACTCTTGATGCGCTGAATCTCTGCCAGCAGACGGGCAAACAGCCCACGCAGGGCTTCATAGTCAGTGATGCGCACATAGGTTTTCCCCTCGCGCTGCTCTAATCGGATGACATCCCCCTGCTCGTAGCACCAGTGGGCTATCAGGGCCCTGTTACGCATGTGTGCCTCCTCTATCTGCCGTCCGGGTTCAATGCGGATGAGCTGGGTCATCAGACCATTCATGATGTAGGTATAGTAATTCGACTTATAAGCCTCTCCGTCAGGTACTAACCCCAAGTCTATCAGTTTCTGGTCAGCAATATAGTAGAGACCGAAGAGGTCTGCGCGAGCCTCCTCGATGGTGTTGCCGTAAGCCTTCAGTGCGTCAGGATCAGTGCCGGGCAGCAATTGTCCGCTACCATGTCCCAGACACTCGTGAAGGTCTGTATGCAAGTCGTCGCACAAATCACCGTATTTTTCTATCAGCGCACGTGTTTCGTCGTCTATCACAAACTCCTCTTTAAATCCGTTCCCGTGTGCAGCCTTGTTGTAGGCATCGGTAATATTGGAGATTGTAATGCTCTTGGAACCATGCTGCGAACGTATCCAGTCCGCATTGGGCAGGTTGATGCCTATAGCCGTAGACGGATACTCGTCACCACCCAGCATAGCGGCACAGATGGCGTTGGCTGTCACTCCTTTGACTTGTGGCTTACGGAAACGCGGGTCAACAGGCGAATGGTCCTCAAACCACTGGGCATTACGGCTGATGGTCTGTGTACGCTTGGTAGCCTCCAAGTCCTTATATTCCACAATGCCCTCCCACGAACCTTTCATACCCAGAGGGTCACCATAGACCTCAATGAATCCGTTGACAAAGTCAATACGTCCCTCGTGCTCTCCTACCCACTCGATGCAGTAGTCGTTAAACACACGGAGGTCGCCTGTCTGATAGTACTCGATGAGCAATTCTATGATATGCCGCTGTCGGTCATTCTCGGCCACCTTACATGCTTGCTCCAGCCAGTAGACAATATGACGTATGGCATTGGCATAGCGTCCCTGGGCCGACCAGACTTCTTCCTTTATCTCTCCGTCGCGTTTTACCAGTGTGGTGTTCAGCCCATACGATATGGGAGCCGAGTCGTTACCTGCCTGCTCCTTCTGGTGCTGATAGAAGTCTTCAGCCTCCTGCTGGGTGACACCGTCATAGAAGTTACAAGCCGACGTCGTCACCAAGTCCTCCCCGTCGGCTTTGTTGACGCGCTTGGGCAGAACCTGCGGGTCGAAGATGACTGGTATCAGTTCGTTGCACAGCTGCCCGACTGTCTCTCCTGAACGCAGAGGCAACCGTGTGGCGTCCACCTGGTGCAGGGTTTCACGCAACCAAGCCTCACTGAAGCCCGGTTCAAACTTGTCACAGCCATAGTGGTGATAGATGCCGTTCGAAAACCATACACGCTTCAGGTAGACCTCCATGGCCTGAAAGTCTTCCGTATGGTGATCTATCCGCAAGTCAGTATAAATTGTTTCCAGCGTCTTACGGATGCGCAGGTTATAGCGTCCGAACTGGTCGAAGGTGATGTCGCGTCCGTAGAGCGTAGCCTTCGACAGGTAGTAAATCAGCTGTTTCTGTAACAAAGATAATTGCTCAAATCCGTTAAGTCGGTATCTGAGCAATTGTAAGTCTGCAAAACGTTCTACAACATAATTGAAGTGTTGCACGTCACTATCCGAATAATTCATGTGCACTTACTTCAAAACCTTTTTACCCGATTTCTTAACCTTTTCAGACGGGTGCTGTTCCAACTGCTGCATACGGTATTCGCGCGGAGTCATGTGCAACAGTTTGAAGAACGACGCATAGAACGACTGTCTGTTCGCAAAGCCCACCATGTCACTCACCTCTTCCATGCGCAGATCCTGATACCTGCGATCGACGAGAATGGCCATGGCTTCCTCAATACGGAACTTGTTGACGAAAGAAGTGTAGTTCATGTGGAAACGCACGTTGACTACTGCAGAGATGTAACGTGTGTTGGTTCCCAGATCTTCAGCAAGTTTCTTGGCGGAATAATCTTTGTCCTTGTACTTCTTCTGCATGACGATGATATTCAGGATTTTCTCCTTCATCTCATCCATCAACTTAGGGCTCACAAGACTACGATAAGCAGCCTCTTTTTCCTTTTTTTCTGTAATGTTATATTTCGCCATAGTTTTACGATTAAGGCTTATACATTATTTTCACCTGCAAATATACAAAAAATTTCTAATACTGTGGAAAAATTTTTCAAAAAAAATCTTAAAACGGTCAATTTTTTTACAAATTCTGTAGACAGATGCCTCTCATTGCTCTCAAGTAGTCACCTCGCGCAGCGATGGCTCTCCCCCATTCCTGCGACAACAGCTCGCTGACATCCAGGTCTATTTTCCAGCGCCCGCGAGCCTCCAGCCGGTCTACCATCGTGCCCAGCGTCAGATTGCCCAAATCCTCTGAAGGCATGAAACGGCTCTCTTCTCCCTTTTCGTCGCTGGTCACCTCTATCAGCAGGTGGGCGTCTATCAGTTCATACAGCAGATCGTTGACAAAGCGAATGGGTATCTTAGTCTCCTCTCTCAGTTCCAGTACCGAATATGGCTTGCGTCCCTCGGCAAAGCGCTTGCAGATGCGGCTCATCAGCAGTGCACACAGCATCAGCCTGTAGCGATGTGATATCTCGCCCGCATTGGCATCGTAGTCATAGTAGTCCAGGTTCTGGTTCGTATAGCACAACTCGGCACCGAACAGGCAAATGGTCCACGAAATCTGCATCCACAGCATGAACAGCGGTAGTGCTGCGAACGAGCCATAGATGGCATTGTAGCTGGACAGGAATATCTGCGAATGGATATACACAAACTGCAGCCCTTGCATGGCGATACCGGCCAGTATGCCCGGCACGACTACACTGCTGAGTTTCACTTTCGTATTGGGCATGAAGATATACAGCGCTATGAACATCAGCGACATCAATACGTATGGTATCAAGTCTATCAACGTGCGGACGGCTGACCCCAGCATCAAGAAGTCGGGCATCCTGTCGGCGACCGTCGCCAAGAAGATGCTTATACCTGACGAGAGGACTATCAGGATGGGGAAGACGAAAAACATGGCCAGATAGTCGGTAAACGTACGGAACACCGAGCGTGACTTCTTGACCTGCCACACCTCGTTGAAGGCTTCCTCTATGTTGCTGACCAGCATCAGCACCGTATAGAGCATGAACAACAAGCCGATACCCAGGAAAACACCGCTCTTGGTGTGAACCAGATAGCTGTTTACGAAGCCGATGATGATATCTGCAGCCTGAGGTTGTGAGGACAGGGCGTCACGGAACCACACCTCAATGTATTTGTTATATCCGAATCCGCGGGCTATAGCAAATACTACAGCCAGAATGGGCACAATGGCCAGAAGCGTCGAATATGTCAGGGCCGAAGCCTTGGTCATTACACGTTTGGCTGTAAAGAAGCGTACTGCCAGCAGTATCTTCTTCAGGACCTTCACCACAAGGTATCTGAGTGGCGACACATCGCCCCTCGATATCCGCCAGATACCTGTCGTAAAAAAGTGAATCAGCCGTTGTACCTCCATTGCCAGTCTCCCATTGCCAAGCCACACTCAGCACTAATAATATAAAAAAGCACTGTCCCTATAAGCCGGGTTCTGTACCTCTTGCGAGGCGTCTGCCATTTATCTACTCCGCAGGTTGCCCTACGGCTCAAGCATTCTACCCTCCATCGTAGCCTTGCGACATTCGGGCGGACAACCCTCAGCCGATGGTATACGCGAACTTGCAGCCTCCAGACGGAACAGCACGACGGTCACCCGCCGTCTGGTGGGCTCTTACCCCACCTTCTCACCCTTACCCTTGCGGGCGGTTGTTTTCTTCTTCCGGCTCCAACCGTCACCGGCTGCTGGCACTTTCACCAGTGGAGCGTCCTATGCTGCCCGGACTTTCCTCTCGTGCCCCTTCTGGGCGCCAGCGGCAGACCGTGACACTGCTTTTCGCTTGCAAAGGTATGAATAAATATCCGTTTTAGCAATAAAAAGATAGAAAAAATGCGAAAAAAGCACCACATTGCTTTGCCGTCTCCTATTTTCTTCGTACTTTTGCAGGTTGAATGCGAATCTATAAAAATCACTTACGATATGGAGAAACAATTGAAAAAGGTACTCGTATTAGGTTCGGGTGCCCTGAAAATCGGACAGGCAGGCGAGTTTGACTACTCTGGCTCGCAGGCGCTGAAGGCTTTGCGCGAGGAGGGCATCTCCTCGGTGTTAGTAAACCCCAACATTGCCACCATCCAGACTTCGGAGGGTATTGCCGACAAGGTGTACTTCCAGCCCGTCACTACCTACTTCGTGACGGAAATCATCAAGAAGGAGCGTCCTGACGGCATTCTGCTGGCCTTCGGCGGCCAGACGGCACTGAACTGTGGTACGGAGCTCTACCAGACGGGCGTGCTCAAGGAGTATGGCGTCCAGGTATTGGGCACCAGCGTCGAGGCCATCATGAACACGGAGGACCGCGACCTGTTCGTCAAGAAGCTCGACGAGATTGAGCTCAAGACCCCCGTCTCTCACGCTGTTGAGAACATGGACGACGCCTTGAAGGCTGCCCGCGAGATTGGTTTCCCCATCATGATTCGCTCGGCCTACGCCTTGGGAGGTTTGGGTTCAGGCATCTGCCCTGACGAGAAAGCCTTCGTCGAGTTGGCAGAGTCGGCCTTTACCTTTGCACCCCAGATTCTGGTCGAAGAAAGTCTGAAGGGCTGGAAGGAGATTGAGTTCGAGTGCATCCGTGACGCCAATGACCACTGCTTCACGGTGGCTTCGATGGAGAACTTCGACCCGCTGGGCATCCACACGGGCGAGTCCATCGTGGTTGCTCCCACCTGTTCGCTCACTGACCAGCAGGTGAAGATGCTGCAGGACATCACCGTTCGTTGCGTGCGCCACCTGAACATTGTCGGCGAGTGCAACATCCAGTTTGCCTTCAATGCCAACACCAACGACTATCGCATCATTGAGATTAACGCTCGCTTGAGCCGTTCCAGCGCATTGGCCTCAAAGGCAACGGGTTATCCCCTTGCCTTCGTGGCTGCTAAGATAGCACTCGGCTACACCCTCGACCAGATTGGCGAGATGGGTACGACGAGCTCTGCTTACGTCGCTCCGTCACTTGACTATATGATTTGTAAGATTCCGCGCTGGGACCTCACCAAGTTTGCAGGCGTCTCGCGCCACATTGGTTCCAGCATGAAGTCTGTGGGCGAAATCATGTCCATCGGACGCTCCTTCGAGGAGATGATTCAGAAGGGGCTGCGCATGATTGGTCAGGGTATGCACGGCTTCGTGGGCAACGACCACACCAAGTTCGACAATCTGGACGACGCACTGGCCAACCCCACCGACCTCCGCATCTTTGCTATCGCACAGGCACTGGAGGAAGGCTACACCATCGACCGCATTGAGCAGCTGACCAAGATTGACAAGTGGTTCCTTGAGCGACTGAAGCACATCGTAGACCTGAAGCACCAGCTGATGGAGTACAACAGCCTGGAGGACCTGCCCAACTCGCTGCTGCTTGAGGTGAAGCAGTGCGGCTTCTCCGACTTCCAGATAGCCCGCTTCGTGCTGAAGCCTGAAAACGGCAATATGGAGAAGGAGAACCTGATGGTGCGCCAGCATCGTAAGCGCCAGGGCATCCTGCCTTCCGTCAAGCGCATCCCGACGGTGGCTTCTGAGCATCCTGAGCTCACCAACTACCTGTACTTCACCTACACCCACACGCCGGCCTTCGCACGTCCCGACGGCAAGCCTTATGCGCCCGCGCACGACATTACCTATTATAATAATGAGAAGTCGGTCATCGTACTGGGTTCCGGTGCCTACCGCATCGGCAGCTCCGTAGAGTTTGACTGGTGCTCGGTGAACGCCATCAACACGGCACGCAAGCTGGGCTACAAGTCCATCATGATTAACTACAACCCCGAGACGGTGTCTACCGACTACGACATGTGTGACCGCCTCTACTTCGACGAGCTGTCGATGGAGCGTGTGCTCGACGTCATCGACCTTGAGTCACCGCGTGGCGTCATCGTCAGCGTGGGCGGCCAGATTCCTAACAACCTGGCCATGAAGCTGCACCGTCAGGGTGTTCCCGTGCTGGGTACCAGCCCCGTCAACATTGACCGTGCTGAGAACCGCGACAAGTTCTCGGCCATGCTCGACAAGCTGGGCATTGACCAGCCGGCATGGCGTGCACTGACCTCGTTCGACGACATCAAGGAGTTTGTCTCCGAGGTGGGCTATCCCGTACTGGTGCGTCCCTCGTACGTACTCTCGGGTGCTGCCATGAACGTGTGCTACGACGACGAGGAGCTGCACCGCTTCCTCTCTATGGCCACCGAGGTGTCTAAGGAGTTCCCCGTAGTGGTTTCCAAGTTCATGACCGAGACCAAAGAGATTGAGTTCGACGCCGTGGCCGACAAGGGCGATGTGGTCGAGTATGCCATCTCCGAGCACATAGAGTATGCCGGTGTGCACTCAGGCGACGCCACCATGGTATTCCCCGCACAGCACATCTACTTCTCTACCGTCCGTCAGATCAAGAAGATTTCGCGCAAGATAGCCAAGGAGCTCAACATCTCCGGCCCGTTCAACATCCAGTTCCTCGCCAAGAACCGCGAGGTGAAGGTCATCGAGTGCAACCTGCGTGCTTCGCGCTCGTTCCCCTTCGTTTCGAAGATACTGAAGCGCAACTTCATCGAGACCGCTACCAAGATTATGCTCGACGCCCCCTACTCTCGTCCCGAGAAGTTCGAGTTCGACATTGACCGCATCGGCGTTAAGGCCAGCCAGTTCTCGTTTGCACGTCTGCAGAATGCCGACCCCGTGCTGGGTGTTGACATGAGCTCTACCGGCGAGGTAGGCTGTCTGGGCGACGACCTGAACGAGGCCCTGCTCAATGCCCTCATTGCCACCGGCTACCGTCTGCCCAAGCAGGGTGCAAGCATCCTCATCTCGTCGGGTGCCGCTAAGGGCAAGGTCAGCCTGCTGGAACCCGCCAAGGAACTGGTACAGAAGGGCTACAAGGTCTACGCCACAGACGGTACGGCCAAGTTCTTCAACGACAACGGCGTGGCAGCAACAGCCGTCTGCTGGCCCGACGAGGAAGGCGACAACAACGTCATGGACATGATTGCCCAGCACCAGTTCGACCTCATCGTCAACGTGCCCAAGAACCACACCAAGCGCGAGCTTACCAACGGCTACCGCATCCGCCGCGGAGCCATTGACCACAACATTCCGCTGATGACCAATGTACGTCTGGCCAAAGCCTACATCGAAGCCTTCACTGCCCTCAAGCAGGAAGACATCAAGATTAAGTCCTGGCAGGAGTACAACAGCTAATCGTCAGGGGAAATCGTAAAAAGAAGGGTTGCACTCACAAGAGCGCAACCTTTCTTCTGTTATCCGCCGGCCG